>JBAYMO010000020.1:0-28517 GCA_041663485.1 Candidatus Buchananbacteria bacterium
CCTCCAGGTTATGGGCCTAGCGAGCTGCTACTGCTCTACCCCGCGTCGGTCTAATAAAATAAATTGAATTGCGTGATGGCTGTTTCAGTAATGTTCAATAATCATACAGTTAATCGTGGCTTTTGTCAATTTGCCGAAGGAGAGACTCGGACTCTCACAGGGGGTTACCCTACACGATTTTGAGTCGTGCGCGTCTACCAGTTCCGCCACTTCGGCAAAAGATAACAGATTCTATTATAAACGAAAAAATATCAGTTGTCAAAGGCGAGTTTTTTAATTATAATATATGTATGGCAAGAGTGATCTCAATTGTTAATCAAAAGGGCGGAGTTGGTAAAACCACTACGGCCATCAATCTTGGTGCTTACTTGGCTTATTTAGGCAAGTTTGTTTTGTTAGTTGATATTGATCCTCAGGCCAATGCCACTTCCAGCTTGGGTATTGACCATAATGCTTTAGAACGGGGAGTTTATCACGTTCTCGTTGAACCGGTTTCTTTTCGTGATGTGATTCAAGGCACACATCATCAAGGTTATAAGCTGGCGCCGGCCACTCCGGATCTGGCCGGAGCGAGAGTGGAGCTGGTTAGTTTGGATAGTCGCGAGTTTCGTCTGCGAGAAAAATTGCTGGAAGTAAAAAATGATTACGACTATATTATTATTGATTGTCCGCCGTCTTTGGATTTATTGACGCTTAATGGACTGATTGCGGCCGAAGAAATTTTAATTCCGGTGCAAGCTGAATACATGGCACTGGAGGGATTGGGGCAATTATTAAATACCATTAATTTGGTCAAAGAAAATTTAAAACCAGATCTGAAAATATTAGGCGCGGTGGTTACGATGTTTGATAAACGCAATCGTTTATCCGGTCAAGTGGCGGATGACTTAAGGAAAAATTTTCCCCATAAAGTTTTTGACACAGTTATTCCCAGGAATGTTCGGCTAACCGAGGCGCCAAGTTATGGTCAAACCATTCTTTCTTACGACAGTAAATCAGCCGGAGGCCGGGCTTATGAAGATTTAGCGCGGGAAATTATTGGGCAAGAATATTTTATCGTTTAATTAGAGTTTGAAACAAAAATATCTATGGCAAAAAATCAAGGATTAGGCAAAGGTTTAAGCTCGCTTATTCCCGGAAAAATTGAAAGTAAATTATTAAGCAAGGATTCAGTGGTTTTACCGGGCGAAGAGAGAATTTTGCAAATTCCAATAGATAAGATTCGCGCCAATCCGCTTCAGCCGCGGCACAATTTTGATCATGAGGCACTGGAAGATTTAACTAACTCAATTCGTGAACATGGTATTTTGCAGCCTTTAATTTTGACTAAAGAAAACGACGGATATGAAATCATCGCGGGGGAGCGCCGGTTTCGGGCTTCGGAAGTTTTGGGCTTAAAAACTGTGCCGGCTATTATTCGCGATGTCGCCGATCAACAAAAATTGGAAATGGCTTTGGTAGAAAATATTCAACGACGTGATTTGAATCCAATTGAAGAAGCCGTGGCTTATCGCCGGTTAATTGATGAATTCAATTTAACTCAGGAAGAAGTGGCCAAGAGTTTGGGCAAAAGCCGGACCGTGGTTACAAATGTTTTACGCTTATTAACTTTGCCGACCGAAATTCAAAAAGCGGTAATTGCCGGTAAGATTAATTTTAGCGCGGCTCGAGTAATCGTCGGTTTGCCGCCCCAGGAAAGGATGAAATTTTTTGAAAAAGTTTTAAAGCAAGATTTGACCGTCAGGGCGGTCGAAGATCAAGCGAAAAAAATTACTCAGCATCAGCGCACTAAAAAAGACAGAGACCCAAATCTTTTGGCGCTTGAAGATAAACTTCAGGTATTGCTGGGAACGAAAGTAACCATCAAAAAAAGCGGTGAAACTGGCCAGCTAATTATTGATTTTTATTCCAGTGAAGAGTTAAATAATTTAATTAACAAATTTAAAGGATAAATGGTATGGCTAAAAAAGTAACTAATACCTCGGTGGCCACCATGGTAGGAACCAAAGTAAGCACTGCCATTGGCACTTCAATTCTGGTCTCTTTGACAGTGCTTTCCATGCTCACGGTGATTCAGACTTTGGTCGCTTTGGAAAACGACTCGCATATTGTTTTGAATAATCTTCATTTGCTCAAATAACAAAAAAGACAGTTCGCTCTAAATCAACGATCTGTCTTTTTTATTTTAATAATTTTGATCTAATTTTTCCTTTCGCCGCTTGAGTTTTAACAAATCGCAACCAATCGCGACTAGGGCTTTTACGGTTTTTGTCAGTAATAATTTCAATCACATCGCCACTTTTGAGTATGGTATCACAGCTGGCCATCGCGCCATTAACCTTGGCACCAGTGCAATGATCGCCAATCCAGGTGTGAACATGGTAGGCAAAATCGACGGCCGTGGCTTCTTCCGGCAAATCAATCACATCGCCTCGGGGAGTGAAAGCAAAAATTCTATTTTTAAAGAAATCGATAGTTAAAGTGTCTAAGTATTGTTCATTGTCTTGAATTTCTTTTTGCCAAGCGACCAATTCCTCAATCCATTTCAGTTTCTTCGGCAAATTATAACCCTTTTCCTGAAGTTTTTTCGGATTTTTATTAGTTTCTTTGTAGTGCCAATGAGCAGCAATACCATATTCGGCTTGTTCGTGCATCTGGGGCGTCCTGATTTGGAATTCAACAATTTTTCCTTCCAGGCAAAAAACCGTTGAATGCAGAGATTGATAGCCGTTAGGTTTGGGTTGGGCGATGTAATCTTTAATTCTATTGGGCACTGGTTTCCAGAGATGATGGATTACGCCCAGAGTTGAATAGCAATCTGTCACGGTTGGCACGATGATTCTTAAGGCGACTAAATCATAAATTTTGCTGACATCGCCATTGTATTGCGGTCGTTTTAATTTTTGAAATAAACTGAACAGACGTTTAGCCCGACCGTGGATGGAAACAATCTTAATTTTTTCTTGGTGAAGCTCGTGCTCAACCAGTTTGATAATCTTGTCAATATATGCCATCTGAATCTTAATCTGGGGCATAATTTCTTGCTGCATCCATTGATAGTCTTTGGGGAAAACATAAGGAAAAGCCAAATCCTCTAATTCGCCTTTAATAAAACCCATACCAAGCCGATTAGCAATGGGAGCGTAAATTTCCAAACTTTCACGGGCAATTCTTTGCTGCTTTTCCGGCAATAAGGCGTCCAAGGTTTTCAGATTATGTAAACGATCAGCCATTTTAATTAAAATAATTCTGATGTCTTGAGCCATGGAAATAAACATTCGGCGTAAATTTTCCGCATATTTTTCCATGCCGCGATATTTTATGACGCCTAATTTTGTAATGCCACCAACCAAAATGGCCACTTCCGAGCCGAAATTTTTTTCCACATCAACCAAACTGTAATTAGTGTCTTCGGGCACATCGTGGAGCAAAGCGGCAATAATGGTGGCTTGATCCATACCCATTTGAGCCAAGGTTATGGCTGTTTCCAAGGGATGAATGATGTAGGGTTCACCTGATTTGCGCGACTGACCTCGGTGGGCGTTTTCGGCATAATCATAGGCCAATCGAATTAAGTCTAAATCGTAAGCCGAACGATTTTTTTGAAAAACAGGAAAAACCGCCAAGCGGTTATTGCCTTGGTTGCGTCGAAGCATTTTTAGTAAATCTTCAAGGGTTGAGGGCATAGATTAGTATTTTAAGTATAGGTTATTGGTTATTAAAATGCAAAAAGATTGACAAACAAAAATTTTTATGATATAATGAATTTATCAGATAGACAAGCGTCTATCTTTTAAATTTGTCAAACAAAAACAAAATGAAAAAAACAATTATCCAATTTCAGGTATAAGCCGGTTTTGCCGTGCTTTTTTGTTGTCTTGATGTTACAATATAAGTGAGATAAAAGTAATAATTAAATTTTGAGTTATGTCCAACCTACTTCTCTCTAACTATAACTACTTTCTGCCATTTGGTTTGGTTTTGGTGGTAGGAATTTTATTTTTTGTTTGGCAAAGGCGCGAACAGTTGATGGCCAAGGTTTCTGGTTCAGGCACTTCTACCTTGTCGCAGTATTCAAGGGATTTAACCAAACTGGCCGCCGAAGGCAAGCTTGATCCGGTTATCGGCCGGGAAGGAGAAATCGAGCGGGTTATTCAGGTATTATGTCGGCGCACTAAAAATAATCCGGTTTTAATTGGTAAGTCCGGCGTGGGTAAAACCGCCATTGCTGAGGGCTTGGCTCAGGCGATTATTGATAAAAAGGTGCCAAACATATTAATTAACAAAAAAGTTTTAGCCTTGGATTTAACCGGAATTGTCGCCGGTACCAAGTATCGTGGCGAGTTTGAAAAAAGATTAAAGCAAATTGCCGACGAATTAGCAGCCTCTAATCGAAGTATTATTTTATTTATTGATGAGATTCACACTTTAGCGCAAGCTGGCGGGGCTGAGGGTTCAATGGACGCTGAAGATATTTTAAAGCCCGCCTTGGCGCGTGGAGAATTACAAGTCATTGGCGCGACTACTTCGGATGAGTACAAAAAATTTATTCAAAATGATGTAACCTTGGATCGGCGCTTACACCCGATTTTAGTGGACGAACCGACCAAGGAAGAGACCATTGATATTTTGCGGGGGATTAAGCGTAAGTATGAGCAATTTCATAAAGTAAAAATTACTGATGAAGCAATTATCTCAGCTGTTCATCTGGCTGAGCAGCACATTAAAGATAAATCATTTCCCGACAAGGCCATTGATTTAATGGATGAGGCTGCTTCCAAAGTAAACATTGAAAATGTTGATAATCAAGCGCCTGAATATTGGCCGCAAGTGGGAGTGGCCGAAGTACAAGCGGTGATGGAAGAGTGGATACAAAATAAAGTTTAGCAAGTTAATTTCGGTCAACGACTAAAAAAATTAAGTTATAGAATATTTATAAAAGTTAATTTGAAAAAGTATGGTTAAAACCAAAACCATGACCAAGGTAAAAATCTCAACCGGTATTTATGCCATTTTGGCTGTAGCGGCCGTTGGTCTAGCGATTAGTGCCGGCTACAGTTTTATGGCCGGCGGTTTGCCGGCGGTAGCGCCATTAATTAGCACGACCAAGCCTGATTTAGAATTAAGGCAAGTAATTTTTTTAAATAATGACACAAAGGATCCCAAATTCACTTTTAAATTTTGTAATAACGGTATCAGTTTAAATCAATATTTTAAGGCTGATCCGAAATTAGGTTCTTCTTTTAATCTGAAATGGTTTACTTACAATGATCAGGGTCAACCCAGCCAGAAAAATATTATTAGTATTAATGGCACTGCCATTTCTACTATAAAAAATGGTAATTGTGTGACTATGGGTCGCGATGGACAGAGTGTTAATAGAGATAGCCGATCAATTTCTTTGACTTCAGCGCAAAAAATTGAATACGCCGCCAATAAAATGATTGTTTTTAATATTGATCCTTCCAATATTATTATTGAAGCTGATGAAACTAACAATAGTAATTTTTGTGACGATTCTCTCTGTAATCCCATCAGCACTTTAAGAATTGGCCGCTCGTCATCCGTTCCTGCCGGCAATATTAGTGTCGGTAACGATCAGGTTTTGGGGGCTTATGAAATTGAAGCCAAAAATGAGGCAGCTAATATCTCTAATTTGAATTTAAAAATTGTCAATAGCTCTAAGGCTGGCACTTTAAAATCAGTTAAAATTGTTGATAAATATAATAAAGTTATCGCCGGGCCGACCAACGTTACTGGTTCTGAGGTCGTAATGTCTAGTCGTAATTTTGTAGTGTCAAAAGGTCTGAATGTTTACAGGGTGTTGGCCACTTTGAATGAAAGTTCAGGTTGGGTAAGCAATGACACTATTCAGATATCGATTGCAACTGAATCAATTAAGGCCAAAGGCAATAAATCAGCTCAATCGGTGATTGTGACGCCGGTATCTATGGTTATTAATGGCGTGGTCCAAACGGTTAAGGCCGCCGATTTAGTTATTACAAGAAACGATAAACCGACTGATGGCGACGTAATCGCTGGCACTACCAACGTTTTACTCGGCAGTTGGACTTTTAATGCTTCTAATTCCGGTGAAAATGTTAAAATTACCGCTTTGAACATTAGAACCTCCAACATGGGACAAATTAATAATTTAACTTTGAAAGATGGCTCTACGATATTGTATCCGATTATGAACGCGTCGATTTCATCAAGTACCGCGACGACAACTTTTGTTTTGGCTCGGCCCGTGGTAGTGGAAAAAAATACTTCAAAAGTAATTAATTTGTATGGCGATATTGGCTCAAATATACAATCTGGTAGAATCATTTCATTCGGCCTGGCCAATGCCGAAGCCGTAACTGCTATCGGCAGTCAAACTGGTAATCCAGCCGCTATCCATATTATGTCTTGGCACGATCACGGGGCTGAATTAACTATTATTGGCAGCGGTTCTTTATTAATTAGTTTTGATCCAAATAATCCTCAGGCGCGACGCGTGGCAGCTAACACCAACGGCGTTGAACTAGTTAGTATTCGCTTAAAAGCTGTTAACGAAGACATTGATATTACTCAGTTATCAATTAATGTTACCAATGGTATTATTTCCGGAACTAATGCCGGTAATTATAACCAATTGTCTCGTGTTTACTTAAAGCTTGACGGTAGCACAGTCGGTGATGCCAATGGTTATATTTTGGCGCGAGACAACACATTAATTAACTTTAACCGGGGAGATTTTACAATTCCCAAAGGAGCTGCGGGTAAGAAATTATCGATAGTTGGTGATTTGGCGGCGGTAGGTTTGAACCAGGCTGGCGCAGTCAATGCCAGCTTAAGAGTTGGCTTAGGCAGCGCTAGTACTTTTGTTGCTTATGGTAATATTACCAATAGGGTAATACCTGTTTCTGGATTCATTAATTTGTTGGGTAATCCAATAATTATTCATCAGACCGCTCCAGTTATTAATATTGAGCCAGTAACCGATTCATTAGCGGCTAGAAATTTGTATAGATTTTCGGCTGCGGGTATGGCTGGGGGTGCTGCGGGAATATATAAATTAACCTTTAAAGTGCAAAAGCAAAATGTTAATCTGAGTAATTTCACTTTAGTTTGGCTGGAACAGAATATGATTGTAGCTTCTTCAACCTCCATGAATGCCTCCGGTTTGGTAACTATGTATCCGAGCGTGGTTTTATCTGGTACCAAAATGACATTTCAGCTTAGCGCGACCACTGAGTTTACATCCCCAAATGCATCAGTCACAACCACTCTTTTGAATGACGTCTCTAATGCCTCGGGAATTTTTTCTGTCGTAGATCAAAATAAATATTTTGTTTGGACGGACTTCAATCAGAGTCAGGATGGACCATTTGATTCAGCCAGGTTTTCAAAGAATCAATGGTATGATGGTTATTTAATTCCGGGGTTGACTCTGACGCCGACAACTGTTACTCGGTAGCTATTGATATTGACAAAAGTTAAATCTTGTGATAATATAGATTTGTTGATGCTAGGAATAAATCCTAGAAACGGGAAACGCCTTATGGAAACATTAAGGCGTTTTCTTTTGGTTAAATTTATAAATTATTGCAAAACTTAAATATTTTTGTTATTATATCTTTGCGGTCTGGAAGTCAGCGCCCTAGCATCAACTTTGTTTCAGGGTTTCAGCTCTCTTCCAACCGCATGGATGCATGGTTTTAATCTGGTTTAATTGACAAATAAAATTAGATGTGCTATACTTAATATATCAATTGAGATGGGTCGCAACCTATCCTTTTTTATTTTCTCTTTAAATCTAACCAGAGAAAAACAAAAAATTTTGCCTAATCGGGGCAACAAAAATTAGTTCTTTAAAAATTAAATAATTAATCTTTCGGATAGTAATATCCGACTAAAACAAAAACAAAAATATGGAGACACAAATTAATGCTACTCCTGCGCCCATGGCTGATCAGTCATGCGTGCCGCAAAAATCAAAGATGCCCAATGATTGGGAATTTGATATCGGCCGAGCTTACATGCTTTTAACTTTTACTTTGGTTTTGCCGATTTATCTGTCGTTATCAATTATCACCTTTTCTCTAGGTGGTTTGGTAATCTAATTTTAAAATCAAAAACTCCGGTGATAAAACGCCGGAGTTTTTGATTGGCTAATCAAATGTTGTTTAATTAAAAAACTACCACGTAATAGTGGTAGGAAGCATCGAAGAACGAAATTGTTGTCAGCCGATGAGACGTTTTCGCCAGGCATTGTTGATGACAAAGGCCGCTATCATCAATGCCACCCAAGCAAAAATCAGGTCAACGACCATCATGGTGGTGATAAAGCCTTGACCGTTTGAAAAATAAACGGCGGCGATTGTGCTGAAGAATGTATAGCCGCCGAATTTTTCCACAGCCGCTTGGCAGTATTGCCGATAGCCGTGATCGTACAAATTCCGACCCAGCATCGTTATAATCGCCAGCACCTGCGGGATGAAATGCATTATCACCAAACCGATGAGGTTTACCTTGGTGAAAACCAGCTTGTCTTGCTGGAAGCTGAAATGGCACAAAGTAATACCAATCAAGAACATGGCGGCGATGGAGCTGAGAATGATTAAATCAGCACGCTCATTTTTGTCTAAGGAACGGGTGAAATTCATGGTGTGAATCCTTTTGGGGTAGGTCTGCGGTTTCTGACTGCCAATATCTTAGCATTTTTAGCTTTTTTGTCAATATAAAAGCGGCTGCCAGCGGCAGCCGCAAAAATTTACATTCATTTAGCCATGGTTTAGGTTTGATTTTCTCTAACTTCATTTTTTCTCAGTATTAGTTCCCAGGCAATCTTTTTTCCGCCGACACGACTGGCATCGGCTTCGCCTTCTACCGGTTTTTCCCCCGCAATGATATCAAAGCCGTTTTGTTTGGTCAATTTTTCAATTTCTTCTTCGGTAAAATAGGCGACTCGATTTTTGCGGTCAGCATCAATTAAACGTGGGGCATAGTTATCTCTCATCAAAAAAAGCCCACCTGGTTTTAAAACTCTGGTTATTTCGGAAAAAGTTTTTTCCAAATCCGGCCAGGTTCTGGCGTTTTGAATGGAAGAATGACTAATAACGGCTCTCATCGACTCTGGTTTAAATGGCAGATCAGTAAAACTACCTTGGATAATGTCAGCTTTAATGCCGATTTTGTTTAGGTGCTCTTGGCTGATCTTAACAGCATCAGAATCGTATTCAATTCCATGCAATTTTAAATCAGGCCGGTTTTTAAATGCCTCAAAATTTCGGCCTTCGCCTGATCCGACTTCCAGTATATCTTCGCCCGTCTGAAATTCATTTTCGTATTGGTTAACGAATTTTTCTATCACGCCAGATGGGCCTCTTTCGGCTCGAGCCAAACGAATTTTAATTTTTTCCTCCGGTGGCTGACAGTCCATTTGATGGCGATCAAATTCTTTTTCCATAGCGTTTGTCAAATTAGCATCTTATTATTTTTTGTATTTACACTCTTTGCTGCTGCATTTAATTTCGTCATCTTTGGCATGAACCAAAATTGAACCACAGTCGGGGCATTTATCCGGTTCGGTCGCGCCCTCGGCCATGACTGGCTTACCCCAAAGAGCAAAATCACAATCGGGGTAGCGGTTGCAGCCGTAGAAAAAACCGCGGCGGCTGCGTTTGCCTACGATTTTTCCCTCTTTACACTTGGGACAACTACCGAATTCTTGTGAAGGTGATTTTTTTATGTATTTGCATTTTGGATAATTCGAACAACCGGTAAACAAACCGAATCTGCCTTTTCTTTGGACTAAAGGCGAATCGCATTCTGGACATTTTTCTCCGGTTTCTTTTGGCGCTTCCATGGGAATTCCGCCTTCAACCGGTTTGGTATTTTTGCATTCCGGATAGCCGCTGCAAGCCAAAAATTTGCCATAGCGGCCGATTTTAATCACCATTTCTTTGCCGCATTTTTCGCAAACCTCGTCGGTTTTTTCTTCAGTTAAATCTTTCTTATTTAATTCTTTGTCTTTCAAATCCAAATTCTTTTTGAAGGGCACCCAAAATTCGTGTAAAACCGGCTGCCATTTAATTTTACCTTCAGCAATTTCATCCAAATCATCTTCCATTTTGGCGGTAAATTGATAATCAACGATATCGGGAAAATGTTCCACCAACAAGTCGTTGACCAAAAGAGCCATCTCGGTTGGTTTAAGTTTTTTTTCTTCTTTAATGACATAGCCGCGATCTTGAATGGTAGAAATGGTCGGAGCGTAAGTTGAAGGCCGACCGATGCCGTATTCTTCCAAAATTTTAACCAATGAAGCTTCGGTATAACGTGATGGCGGTTGCGTAAAATGCTGATTGGCGTCTAAAGACACCAAATCGGCTTGATCGCCATCCGCCAAGTCCGGCAGGATATTTTCTTTGGTTTGCGCCGGGTAAATTTTCAAATAGCCGGCAAATTTAATTACTGAACCCGTCGCGCGAAAAGTGTAGGGAGTTTTTTGAGCCGTAATATCAATTCTGGTTTGATCCAAAACGGCTTCGGTCATTTGGCTGGCGATAGCTCGCTGCCAAATCAATTGATACAACCTGAATTGACGTGGCTCTAAATATTCTTTGACTACTTCCGGTGCATTAAAGGCTGAGGTCGGCCGAACCGCTTCGTGGGCTTCTTGGGCGGTTTTGGATTTGGCGTGGTGCTTGCGCGGCCCGTTCGTGTAATCTTTGCCCAGACTTTCTTTAATATAAGACTCTGCCTCGCTTAAGAATTTTTCGGCCAAGTTTAAAGAATCCGTACGCATGTACGTAATTAAACCAACTTGACCCTGACTGCCCAAATTAATACCTTCATAAAGCTGCTGAGCGATAACCATGGTTTGTTTGGCCGAGAAGCCCAGGCGATGATTGGCTTCTTGCTGCAGAGTGGAAGTGGTGAATGGCGCCGGCGGGTTTTTCTTGGCGGCCTTTTTTTCTACTTCCGTCACCTGATAATCGGCTTTACTTAAATCAGCTAAAATTTGATCGGCGTGTTCTTTGTTTTTAATTTCCAGTTTATCAACAGTCTTACCGTCAATGGTATTAAGCTTGGCTTCGAATTCAATCTTCTCGCCGTTTTTGGCGGTGAATTTGGCATCCAGCGTCCAATATTCTTCCGGCTTAAAAGCTTGGATTAATCTTTCGCGCTCGACAATTAATCTGACCGCGACTGATTGGACGCGGCCGGCGGATAAGCCCTTGGCCACTTTTTTCCAAAGCAAAGGAGACAGCTGATAACCCACTAAGCGATCCAAGATTCTTCGGGCTTGTTGGGCATCAACCATATTCAAATCAAGATGCCGCGGATTTTTTAAGGCTTCTTTAATGGCCTCTTCGGTAATTTCATGAAAAACAATTCTTTTAATTTTATTTTTTGGGGTTTTTAAAACTTCAGCCAGGTGCCAGGAAATAGCCTCTCCTTCGCGGTCCTCGTCAGTCGCGAAATATATTTGATCGGATTTTTCCGCCAGTTTTTTTAAAATGGCCACTTGTTTTTTGGCTTTGACAGGAATGACGTATTGAGGTTCAAAATTATTTTCCACGTCAACGCCGAGTTTGCTTTTGGGTAAATCTCGAATATGACCAAAAGAGGATTCAATTTTATAGTCCTTGCCTAAAAATTTAGTTATAGTTTTGGCTTTGGTTGGTGACTCCACGATGACTAAATTCTTCATATAAAAATATTAACTAGTTAAATTTTTTAAAATTCTTTCTTCAGGTATCCATTTCTTTCTTAATTCGCCAGCGAGATAAAATGAGCCGGTAATTAAGATTAAATCATCGGCTGTGGCTAGCTTTAAAACTTTATTTAAAGCGCCGAATGGATCCAAGCTGACCATAATCTTTTTTTTGGTTTTAAGCTGTTGAGCCAATCTGAGTGGCGGTAAACATTTTTTCTTGCTGGTTAGATAGCGGGTAGCAACGATTAATTCAGCTTGATCGGCTAAAGATTTAAATATTTTTCCGCCATTTCGCTCATTGGTCAAGGCAATAATAAGATATAATCGTTTATATGTCAAATTTTTTAGATTTTGGGCGACCGCATTAATTTTTGCGATATTATGGGCGCCGTCTAAAATAATCAAAGGTTTTTTTTGAATAATTTCGAACCGACAGGGGATTTTTACGGATCTTAAGCCGGCTTTAATTTTTTCGTCAACAATGCCAATTCTTCTGGCTACGGCCGCGGCTAGAACGGCATTTTCTTTTTGTTTTTGGCCAATGAGATTAATCTTATAATTTTGGCCGCGACTTTTTACAAGGTTAAATGTGGCTTGATGTTTTTGGCAAGCTTTTTTCAGTATTTTCTGCACGGAAGCGTGATTAGTATCAGGCGTAAAAAATATAGTTTTATTTTTAATTATGCCTGATTTAATCCGGGCGATTTGTTTTAAGGTATTACCCAAGACTTTGGTGTGGTCTAGGCTAATTTGATTAATGACAGTGATTTTGGCCGGGGGAATAACATTGGTCGCGTCATGCAGTCCGCCAAGGCCGACTTCTAAAACCACCCAATCGCAATGATTTTTTTGGAAAAAAATAAAAGCCATCGCCGCCAGGATTTCATAGTAAGTCATTCGGCCGAAATTAGTTCGAGTATAAACTAAATCAATTTTAGGTTTTATTTCATCTAAAATGTCGCAAAACTCTTTGGGGCTAATATGCTTGTTACCTATTTTAAAACGTTCAATGGTTGTCGTGGGATGAGGAGAAACATAAAGACCGGCTTTTAAGCCGGCAGCGGTCAGAATCGAGTGAATCATGGTCGCCACTGAGCCTTTGCCCGCGGTGCCGCCCACATGAATATATTTTTGATTTTTTTGCGGTTGACCCAGGAGTCTTAAAAAATATTCAAACCGTGCTTGATTCAATCTCGAGTGATTTTTTGTTTGAGGCTGACTTAAATTGAAAACTGATTCAATGTAAGTTACCGCTTCCGAGTAACGGCTGAAATTATTTTTCATGATAATTTATCGAGCTTTGTAATAAATCTGTCCGCCAAGATTTTTAACCAAACCTTTCATCTCCATTAAAGCTAAACAAGAATTGACAAGACTAATATTCAGTTTAGCTGATTGAGCTAGTTTGTCAACGTGAATCGGTTCTTGCTCGAGAATTTCTAAAATTATTTTTTCGGTTTCATTGTCGGCGATAACGTTTTTTATTTCTTTAAAGTTTTTGGCATCTTCGAGATTTAATGTTTCCAAAACATCTCTTGGCTCAATTACGATTTTGGCACCGGATTTGATTAATTCGTTTGGGCCAATCGCGTTAGCGGCAAAAATATTTCCCGGCACGGCAAAAACTTCACGGTTTTGTTCCAGGGCATATCGGGCGGTAATTAACGCGCCGGATTTAATGCCGGCTTCCATAACTAAAGTACCCAAACTTAAACCGGCAATGATGCGATTGCGTAAGGGAAAATTGGATTTGTAGGGTAAAGTCCCCAGCGGAAAATCAGAGATTACCGCGCCGCCGGCTTCAATTATTTTTTTAGCCAGGCCGCGATTGGCCGCCGGATAAATTTGATTCAAGCCCGAACCTAAAACCGCGATCGTTTTACCTTGATGGTCTAATGTGGTCTGATGGGCACAGGCGTCAATGCCCAAAGCCAGGCCGGAGACAATAGTCAGGCCGGCTTGGGCTAATTGGCCGACAAGAGTTTCGGTAATTTGCCGGCCGTAGGAAGTAATTTTTCTGGTACCGACTACGGCTAAGGTAAAATCATTTTTTAAATCCAATTCACCCAGAAAATAAATCAAAGGCGGGGGAGAGTAAATTTCTTTTAGTAGTCTGGGGTAAGACATGTCGGTAATTTTAATAATTTTAATATTATTTCTGACTACTTTTTCCAATTCCCCGTCGGGTTCAATGGTTTTTCTTTGACTGATGATTTGTTCGGCAATTTTAGGTTCAATGCCGGCATCGATTATGGTACTTAGGCTAGCTGACCATAAATCGCCTAAATGGGGAAAGTAATTAATAATTCGTTGCCATCTGATTGGGCCAATGGCAGAGATTTTGGCTAAAGCGAGCCAGTATTTTGTATCATCTGAAATCATATAATTCTTTATTAAATATTAGGTTAAGTATATATAATGATAAATTTATCTTTTGCCTAATAAACCATTGACAAATGTCGAATAATCTGCTAAGCTATTCTATTAAATTAAATCATGGTTTTAGTTCTTGAAATTCTGTTTGCCAGCGGCGAAAGCAGGGTTAACCCTCCTAACCTAGTCAGTAGCCATAAGCTAAGTTAGTATTGCTAATGTGATATTCGACTTACGCTGGCAGGCAGAATTTTGGGAGCTATTTTTTATTTATAAAAAAACGCTTAGCCAATAATTTGGCAGAGCGCTATGTTGGTGTTGACGGGCTGATTAATTAAAATCGTTTTTGGCTTCAGTTACGCCCTGAGTCAGAGCCGTTTCCAAAGCCGAAACAATTTCATTTATTGTCTGTTCAATTAGTAAGTTACACTTTTTATCGATTTTTTGCAAGACAAAATCTTGGGCCGGTATTTTTTTAGGGGTCTCTGTTTTAATCCCGATTCTGAAGCGGACAAAATTTTTCGTGCCAATTTCATCAATCACCGATTGTACACCTTTGTGTCCGGCCGCGGAAGCGTTGTGAGAAATTCTGATTTGTCCCAGTGGTAAATCCAAATCGTCATGGATTAACCAGATGTCTTCGGGCTTGATTTTGTAGAACGTGCTAATGGCTTTGACGGCCTGGCCGGACAAATTCATGAAAGTTTGAGGTTTAGCTAAAATAATTTTTTCTGCCAAATATGAACCTTCGCAGATTTGCGCTTGAAATTTTTTACTGCATTTGTAATTTAAGAACGCGTCGTCTTTACTTGATTTGAATTTATCCAGCGCCAAAAAGCCAACGTTGTGCCATGTCGGTTCGTATCTTTTCCCCGGATTGCCCAGGCCGACGATTAGTTTCATATTTTTAATGTTTGAAAGTTTCTAGTTTAATTTTAACTGGTACGCCCAAAAAATCAAATTTTTCTCGGATTTGGTTTTCAATAAATCTTAGATAGGAAAAATGCAGCGTATCTTCTTCATTGACTGACACGACAAATTCCGGCGGATGGGTTTTAACTTGTTTAATGGCAAAGATATGGGGAGATTTCTGACCCTTGGCCTGAACTGGTCTTTGTCTTCTAACCAAAATTTTGATAATTTTTTCCAGTTCATTTTCTTCAACCAGGCGATTCCTATTTTCGTCCACTGCCAAAACAACATCCAAAATATTTTGGACATTGCGGCCGGTTAAGGCAGAAATGAAAACCAACGGGGCAAAGCTTAAAAAGGGGAAAGCCCGTTGATAATAGCTTCTGATTTGGCCGTCGATTTTTTCCGTTTTTTCTTCCAGTCGATCCCATTTATTGCCCACTAAAATCAAGCCAGCGCCGCTGTCTTTAATCAAACCGGCCAAGTGGCTGTCTTGAGCCGTGATGGGCTTATCAACTTCAGTGATAAATAAAATAATATCCGCGGATTTGATTAAGCCCAAACTGCGGCTGGTTGACATCTTTTCCAAGCCTCGTTCAATTTTGGCTCTTTTTCTTAATCCTGCGGTGTCAAAAATTAAAATTTTTCGGTCATTATAAATTATTTCCGTATCTTGCGGTTCGCGGGTGGTGTGAGGTTCTTCTGAAACAATCACCCTTTCCTCGCCGAGAATTTGATTAACTAATGAAGATTTGCCGACGTTAGGTTTACCAATAATCGCGACTTTAATCGGTCGTTCATCATTTATTTTAGGCCGGCCTCGCTGGCCTTTTATTTTTTTTATCAATTCATCCAGTAAATCTCCGGTTCCACTGCCGTTGGCCGCGGAAACGGCATAAGGCCGGCCTAACCCGAGTTTAAAAAAATCATGACTTGAGGCCTGCCATTTGGGGCTGTCAATTTTATTGCAGGCTAAAATTATCGGTTTTTTAAATTTTTTTAATACCAGCGCCAGTTCGCGGTCTTGCTGCATTAAACCGGCTTGACCATCTACGACCATTAAAACCATATCAGCCTTAATCAAGGCGGCCTTAGTTTGTTTGATAATTTCTTTTTCAATGGCCTTGCCGAAAAAAAGTTTTTTGATTTTTTTCTCCGGCAGCAGGGCTTGAATGCTATTTTTTAAAATATCAATATCGACTCCGCCCGTATCGATTAATTCAAAAGTTTTAGTACGCCAGCTCACCTTGCCTTTATTATAATCGCGCGTGGTGCCGGGAATATCGGAAACCAAAGCTTTGCCGCCCTCGGTTAGGCGATTGAAAAGCGATGACTTGCCCGCGTTAATCCGGCCGACAATAACTACAGTTGGCAACTTTTTTTCAATTTTTGGTTTTAAATTCATAAATCTTTGTTATCCTGGCCCAAAACAATAATGATGTCAATTTGGCCATTGTTGCCGGCGGCCTTAACCCAATCGGGCAAAGTAGTCGTTACGTCGGCCTTAAGAATTTCAGCGATTTTTTTCGCCGTGGTGTCTTTGGCGTCGGTGACTAAATTATAAACTACGGTTTTTTTATAATCTCGGGTCGGGGCGTTGTCAAATTTATTTATTTTATAGCCTAAACTTTCCAGATAGTCAGAAGTGCGATAGGCTAAGCCGGTAATATTGGTGCCGTTTCTGATTTCTAAAGTTTTTGGTTTAATAACCTGAGTGGCTGATTTTTGATTTTCCGCGGCCGCGGTATCAAAAATATTTCGGGCAATCATCCGCATTTCATTGTAATTGCCGCTTTTGGGTTGAAGGATATAAGCGCCATCGGGTGAACTGCCTTGTACTAATGAGCCGGTTGGGCCGTCATCAAAGACATGATGAACAATGTCGGCTTCTTTGATACTTTTTCCCAAATCATAAGCCTTAAGAATTTCCCAGGCCTGAATGTTAGTGAGTAAGTGTTGGCTCAGGGTATCCATCAAATTAGTAATGCGGTAAGGGTTAATCAGGGTGCCAAACGACAAAGCTTTCTCCTTAATAGCCATTAAAACTTTTTGCTGTCTGCGACTGCGGGCAAAGTCCGAGCCTTCAATACCCAAGGCTTTGCGCGAGCGGACGAATTTTAAAGCCAAATTACCGTCCATGTGCTGTAGGCCTTCTTCGACGTGTAAATGTTCATAGCGTAGTGAAGTAGTGGCCATTTCTTTGCCCGGTACCGGATAAGCGTAATCATCAAGGGTATTCTCCACTTCTACATCAATACCGCCTAAGTTATCAACAACTTTTTGAAAACCGGTGAAATCCAGGCGCACGTAATATTGAATGGGCTGATCAAAAATATTGGAAATGATTTCGGCGGTTAGTTCTGGTCCATGGCCGGGATTGGCTGCTTCGCCAATGGCATTGACCGCGTTGACTTTTCGCCAGCCATTGCCAGGAATTTGAACAATCAAATCGCGGGGAATTGAGATTAGCGCTACCTGTTTGGTTGATGGTTTGAAGCTAGCTAAAATAATCGTGTCCGTCAGCTGGGGACCATCATGCTGTTTGCCACTATCATCAAATCCACCAATGCCTAAAAGTAAAACATTAATTCGATCTTCGGTTTCACCGGATAATTTTTGATCGTTTTTGCCAATTAGATTTTTAAGTTGCTGCCATAAACCGACGCCGCCGAGATTTTTTGAAAGATTGTCGGTTGAAGAAATGATGCCTACGCTGTAGGAAATTCCCAGGATAACAAAAATTACCAGTAAATAGGTGATTAATTTACTGATAAATTTACTTTTCTTTTTTGGTCGGGGCGGTAAATTTTCCAGGCCCGGGGTAAATTCAAACTCAGTTCTGGCCATAACGCTTTTTCAATTACGATGTGGTTATTGTGCCATAAATATTGGTATTTGGCAAATTTGATGATTTTCGGGCGGCTTATTGATTTTGTTATTGTTTTGTGTTATTGTAAAAAAAGTTAATATCATTTATGGGCATACACCAAGGCGTAATATTTTCGGTGTACTGTGAACCCAAACGCTTTCTTTTTTTACTTAAAGAATGGGCTCGTAGCTCAGCTGGTTAGAGCGCTGCATTCACATTGCAGAGGTCAGAGGTTCGATCCCTCTCGAGCCCACCAATGTATTAGATTAAATTTTTAAAAATTTAACTATATCTTATGAACCCGGACGTGTTATTATCTCCTGATCAAGTAGCGGCCAATGAGGCCAGGGATAAAGAACAAATGGAAGAGAATCGTACTTGGCTGCTTGATATGGCTTCAAGGCTTGGTTTTACTATTAATAAATTAGAAAAAGATGAAGAAGGATACGTGATAGAGCCGGAAGAAGATGGTGATTCGGGAATGACTTTAGAACATACAAAAGGTTGGCGCGGGACGCATTATGAAACTTATTCTTTGCAGGCCACCAGACCTGATGGTAAAACAGTGAAAGCTCGAGTGATCGTTCGCCCAATCAACAGTTCTTACGCTTTTCCGGTTGATATTGAAGCTGATGCTTTTTTTGACCATCATGGAGGCAACCATGATATGCAAAGAGGTGAACTAGAGATGAATCTAAAGCAGGCGTTGGAAAGACCGGAGTATCCGGAGCATAAAGATAATAAATAACAGATTAGGCGATCAAGCAGTTTTATTGATTTCTTAATTTATTAAATAAATGTTAAAAATCGGACATCGTGGCGCTAAAGCCTACGCTCCGGAAAACACCATTGCGTCTTTTAAAAAAGCCCTGGAATTAGGGGTTGATATGGTTGAGTTTGACGTGCGACTGACTAAAGATTTATACCCGGTGGTGGTGCATGATAATCAGTTAGCCAGACTGGCCAAGAAATTTAAACGCCTTAACCAACTTACTTTGGATCAAGTCAAGGATTTAAAAGTTAAGGGTGGGGAGGAGATTCCGACTCTGGGCGAAGTTTTGGCGGTAATTGATAATAAAATTGGTTTGGACATTGAACTTAAGGTTAAAGGCAGCGCGTTGATTGTGGTTCAGGTTTTGCGTGAATATAAAGTTGAGATGAATAACGTTATGGTCTCGTCCAATCTGGCTAGCGAATTACGCATCGCCGAAGAGATGGAGCCGAATATCACTACCGCTTTGGTTTTTCGTTCCGGTAATTCATTTACGATTTGGCTAGTGCTGGATTTTTTGGCCATTTTGTTTTTGCCGATTACCATGTATTACATCAGTTGGCTGGTTAAGCGCGCCAACGCCGATTATCTAAATATTAATTATCATTTATTAAATAAAAAGAAAGTCGCCTGTTTCAAGCGCCGCGGTATCAAGATTTGCGCTTGGACAGTGGACAATGTAAAAAAAATTAATTATTTAAAAAGCCTCGGTATCGATGGCATAATTACTAACTATCCTGATCGTTTATGATTTTTTTTAAAAAACCGAAAGCCGAAAGATTTGACCCCGACGCCATGGAGCTGTCTTTTGGCAAACAAGTGCTGATTTTTATTTGGGAGATTGTAAAAATTGTGGTTATTTCTTTAGCTATTATTATTCCGGTTCGTTATTATCTAATTAAACCTTTTTATGTTAAGGGTGCTTCCATGGAGCCGAATTTTTATAACCATGAGTATTTGATTATTGATGAAATCAGTTACCGATTTAGCCAGCCTCAACGCGGGGATACGGTCGTAATTCGTTATCCGTATGATCCCAGTCAGTATTTTATCAAACGAGTCATCGGTTTACCCGGAGAAAAGATTAAAATTTCTGCCAGCCGAGTCAGTATTTACAATAGCCAGTATCCTGACGGTTTGGTTTTGCATGAGCCCTATTTGCCCGAATCCCTCAAGACTTTAGGCGAAGTAGAAGTTACTCTAAAGTCCAATGAATATTACGTTTTGGGTGATAATCGGGTGGCCAGCTTGGATTCCAGAGTCTTTGGTCCGGTGAGTAGAGAATTTGTTGTCGGTAAAACTCTTTTGCGCGGTTGGCCGATTTATCGAATTGGTTTGGTCAATTACCATGTTAATTATTAATTATCAATTTAGCTAATCAGCTCTAAGTAGTATAAATTTTATGCCTAAAGAAAAAAAAGAAAAGAAGGTGACCGTACCTAAGATCGTTCAGTCGCTTCGGGGATTTAAAGACATTTTGCCCACCGAACAAGTCCTTTGGCAGTATCTTTACAATACCGCCGAGAAATTCGCCAAAGCTTACGGTTTTGCCAAAATTGATCCGCCCATTCTGGAAGAAACAGCTTTGTTTATTCGCGGCGTGGGCAAGGGCACGGATATTGTAGAAAAAGAAATGTTTGCTTTTGCCGATCAAGGCGAGGGCAATGTGGTTTTGAGGCCGGAGGCGACTGCTTCTATCGCCAGAGCCTACATTAATCATGGCATGATGAATTTGCCGCAGCCGGTTAAATTATTTTATTGGGGACCGATGTTTCGCCGCGAACGACCGCAATCCGGTCGTCAACGTCAGTTTTACCAATATGGCTTTGAAGTTTTAGGTGATGACGATCCGGTCATTGACGCTCAGGTTATTGCCATGACGTACAATTTTTACCAAGAAGTCGGTTTGGATGGCGTCAGTATTCAGGTTAATAGCATTGGTTGCCCCGATTGCCGCAAAGTTTATATCCAAGAATTGGTGAAATATTATAAAAGCAAACGTAAAATGCTTTGTGAAGATTGTAAAAAGCGTTTATTAAAAAATCCTTTGCGTTTATTGGATTGTAAAAAACCTTCTTGCCAGTTCGTCAGAACCGACGCGCCGCAGATTGTTGATTGGCTTGACGAGAATTGTCGCAATCATTTTATGAAGGTGGTGGAGTATTTGGATGAACTGAATATTTCTTATAAATTAAATCCGCACTTGGTACGGGGTCTGGACTATTACACCAGAACGGTTTTTGAAGTTTGGCCCAAGGAAGAAAAAGAGGGTAGTCAAAGCGCTTTATGCGGTGGCGGGAGATATGATGGTCTAATTGAATTGCTCGGCGGCAAACCGACGCCGGCGGTGGGTGTGGCTATTGGTATTGAAAGAATTATTTCTCAGTTGCGTTCTCGTGAGGTCAAGATGCCAACCGAAAAAGGGCCGGAAATATTTTTATGCCAAATTGGCGAACAGGCCAAGGTTAGAGCGATGCGATTGTTTGAGCAATTGCGCCGTGAGGGTGTGGGCGTGGCCGAAAGTTTTTCTAAAAACAGTTTAAAAGCGCAATTAGAATCAGCCAATAAACTTCAAGCCCGTTATGCTTTAATCTTGGGTCAGAAAGAGGTAATGGATGGAACCATTTTGATCCGCGATATGGAAAGCGGAGTTCAAGAGATCATTGATTTTAATAAAACAGTCAATGAAATTAAGAAGAAACTTGGACTTAATAATTTAGCCAATTAGCTTTAAACAACATATTTGACACAGACTCGATAAAATGTTATTGTTTAGTTAGTTTTTAATGAAAATCAGCCGGCATTTGGCTAGGCTGTTAATTCACCCAAAGGAGGTGAAACAAAGTGGCAGAAGTAAAAAGAAAGAAGAGCGAAACTTTCGAGAGTTTGCTAAGACGTTTTCACAAAAAATTGCAGCAAAGCGGCCGACTGATTCAGTCGCGCAAGATCCGCTTTCACGAGCAAGACAAGAACAAAAACGCCGTCAGAAAAGAAGCGTTGCGCCGAAAGCAAATCAGAGAGAAGCGGGAATATCTTAAAAAAATCGGCAAATTAAAGGAAGAATATCCCACTAGTTCTTACCGTTAAAATTAATTTTCCCAATTTTCAGTCGCCTGCCTGAGGCAGGCGACTGGAATAATCGGGGCCCAGTGAACCCAAAATGGAAATTCTAACCCAGTTAGAAAAAGATTATCTCCAGGCGTTTAAAGAAAAGAACGAGCTGGTGCTTTTGGTTTTAAGGGGTTTAAAGACCGCGATTACTAACGCGGAAATTGCTAAAAACCGTCAGGCTTTAACTGGGGATGAATTAATCAAGCTTTTAAAAACCGAAGTAAAACGGCGCAAAGAAGCGGCGGAAATGTACCAAACCGGTAATCGGCCGGATTTGGCGGAAAAGGAAACTAAGGAAATCGAAGTTATTGTTAAATATTTGCCGGCTGAATTGAGCGAAGAAGATGTTAAACAAAAAATTTCTCAGGTAATCGCCCAAGTTGGCGCGACTAGTCCCGCCGACACCGGAAAAGTCATGGGTTTAGTGATGAAAGAATTAGGCAGTATGGCCGACGGCAACGTGGTTAGTCGTTTGGTCAAGGCCGAACTTTTTCAATAAGCATTTTGGCATTAGAATTTTAATTTTTAGAATTTTGATGCCTAAGTGTTTTTCGCAAAAGGAGTAGAGTAAGAAACATAGATTATCTCTTATAATATTTATCAAATATAAAAAGGATAAACTTTATGTATAAAAAAAATTTAGTCCTCAGTCTACTGATGACTGCTAAACGAGGCAAGACCGCTTTTGTTTTATTAACGCTGGCGGTTTTATTTTTTACTTTCAGTTTGCCGGTGTTGGCGGCGACGGACTTTGGTTTGGGTTATGGGACTTATTTAGGGCTTGGCACCCAAGACATAAGAGTAACCGTGATGAACATTGTCCGGGTGCTTTTAGGATTTTTGGGTATTATTGCCTTGGTTTTGGTAATTTATGCCGGGTACCTTTGGATGAGTTCGGTTGGCAATGAAGAAAAGATTACTCAAGCCAAAGCTATTTTGCGCAATGCCGCCATTGGTCTAGTTATTATTTTTTCGGCTTTTGCCATCGTAAGTTTCATTATTGGTATGTTGACCGGCTCTTTGGGCGGTGGCAGTCAAATTCCGGGTACCGTGGTCCCACCCACTGGTTGTGAGAATTGCGGATATTTGGGCGGAGGAGTAATTGAAAGTGTTTATCCTTTGCCTTTGGCGACCGAGGTGCCCCGTGATACATCCGTAGTGGTAACCTTTAAGGAAGAAATTAAACCTGAAACTATTATGGATATTGAACCCGGAGCGGTTTGCGTGGCCGGAAGCAGCAATCCTTGTGCCAATAAAAATTTGGCCGTCAGCGGCAATAAGTCCAATGTGAGGATTTTTAAGAGCGCTGAAGGAGAGGACAAGGCTTTGGGCGCGGCGCAAGTAAGAGTAACGACATCTGATAAAAAAACCTATACTTTTATTCCGGCCGGTGCTTTAGGCGATGAGACGTCTAAATATTGGTATACGGTAAAACTTAGCAGCGCCTTGGTCAAAGAGAGTAACAATGAATCAGCTTTTGTCGGCGCGGGTAATAGTTTTTCCTGGACTTTTGAAGTGGGATCAAAATTGGATTTAAAATCGCCGGTAGTTTCCAGTGTCTTTCCCACTCCGGACAATAATCACGATTCATATTCCGCTGTTAAAGATGCCCAAGCAACTGGTTCTATTACCGTTAATGATTTACCTAAAGTTGATCGAGACGCTCTAGCCACTATCGCCAGTATTCCGATTAACCCCAATAACGCTCAAATTAAACTTTCGGGAAATTATAATTTTGAATACGCGGGCGTTTTAACCGCTGTTGTTTCTGAAGATCGATCCAGTATTTTGGCTACTTGGAGTCCGGCCAACTCCTTGGGAGCGGCCAGTTATCCGATTGACGCTAAGACCAAAACTGTAACTTTGAATAACGGTATTTTGGTGGTGTTTCAAGATGATCTTTACGCCGGCGGCATGCAATTCAAAATTAATTTTATTCCCAAGACCTCGGCTGATACTTTGCAAATTGGTAACACAACTTACAAATTTTCTCGTACCAGTACTGCTGGTAATGATATAATCGTAACCGGTTCAAATAGTACAGCTAACAAAGCCCTTCTGGCGGCCAGAATCGCGGATAAAATTCATAGTCAAATTCAAGCGCCGGATATGAACGCGGCTGTAGATAAAAAAAATAGCTTAAAAATTAATTTGACTGCGGTTTTGGCCGGTTCAACCGGTAATACCATTACGGTGGGTACAACCGGCAGCTGGGCGGTGATTGGTAATATGTCCGGCGGCATTGATTTATCTACCACGGCCGAATGCCAGGATGGCTGCGATCAGCCGCGAAATGCTGTTTTAAGAATTGATTTTTCCGAAGCTATTTTGCCTACTTTGGCGGTGGGTAAGGCGGAAATCAATACTGTTAGCGGCAACCCGGCCGGGATTGGCACGCTGAAATCAGGCACTTATTCCAATATCATGGTTCAAGCCGACGTTAATGACAATGGAGTATTTGAAGATAATGAATTTGTAAATGGGACTTTTGTCCAAAGTAATCTTTATCAAACAGTTGAGTTTATTTCTTTGCAACCGTGTCTGGACGCCAAAAATAAAACAATTATTAATTCGTGCGGTGACAAGCTTTTCTGCTTGCCAGTCGTAGCCAATAAAGATTACGTCAAATATCGCGTCATCGTTAAAGCCGCCAGATTAAGATCTTGCGTTGATGATAATAGTTGTTCCAATCTGCGTTATGAAGACGCTACCCAAACTACCTTGTGCGAGAATATACCGGTGGGAGCTACGTCTTTGGCTACCGGTCAAAGCAAAGCTTGTGGTAATGTCGATGGAATATTTTATATGAAAGCTGATGGGGTACCGGCTGGTTTGACCGATATTGCCAATAATTCTTTTGATGGCAATAAAAACGGTTTTGCCCAAGGACCAACCGAGCAAAGTTTAGTTAAAGCTTTTGGTCTTAATGCTAACGCTTTTAGCCAGGCTTGCGATCTTCAGGCATCAGGCGCTACTCAAGGCATTAACTGCGCTGACGATAGTAATGTTTGTAAAGACAATAGCGAAGCGGATAAGCCAGGCTCCTGTCGTCTGACGGGTGATGATTTGGTTTGGGAATTTTATATCAGAAATAAAATCGAAGTGGCCGCACCGGTAGTTTTGAGCGTTACGCCGAATGTGACGGGCACCGGTTCAAGCTTAACCAGTCCCATTACGGCTAAATTTAACAAACTTTTACAATCTAGCACCGTCAAACCTGGCAGTGGTTATACAGATGGCAGCTGTACCTGCAACAATGATGCTGATTGCCAAGATGCCGACCAAAAATGCACGGAAGTGGGAACTTCAAAATACTGCGTTAATCAGACCCAAGAACAGGTTTATTGCGCTCGGGATAATCAATGCAAATCCGGACGAATTTGTGAAACAAAAAAATATATTACTCTCAAAGATGTCACCACGCAGCCGGTCGGTTGGTGGGTGAGTAATGTGGGTGAAGACGCCCGAGTATGTTTAAATGATGCGCGGGCGTATAAGGATTGCACGAAAAAAGCTGATTGTAGCACCTCGGGCTCAACCGGCGTGTGCAGTTTAAAAGATGGTTATTCCGATCGGAGTCAGGCTTGGATTAACCACACGAGATTTTTGGAATCGACCCAATATGGCGCGGAATTAGCCTCCGGCGTTAAAGATATTTACCAAAATTGTTTTGTACCGGGTAAAGGACCGAACGGTCAAATTAAACACTGCAGTGTCAGTACGGCCACTGTCTGCACTGACAACGCTAATTGCCCAACCGGAGAAGTTTGTATTGGGGTTTGCGAACCTTATTCCAAGACTGGCTGCTGCGGCGTTTCGGCGACTAATTTGCCTTACTGCTGCAATGGAGTGGCCAGTGCGACCGTTTGCCAATAATTTTTGGTTATAATTTGGCCAATGAATAAAGAATTAAAAAATAAAATTAAATTAATTTTACCGATTCTAATTTTAATAATCGGCAGCTTTTTTGTGGCTTCTTCGGTTTTAGCCTTGGATGTTGGTTTGCAATATGGCAATACTTTGGGTTTAGGCACCCAGGATTTGCGCGTTACGATTATGAATGTTGTCCGAATTCTCTTGGGCTTTTTGGGCATTGTGGCTTTGCTGATTGCTTTGTATGGCGGTTTTTTGTGGCTGAGCTCAGCCGGCAACGAAGAGAAAATAGCTTTGGGTAAAAAGGTTCTGACTGGCGCGGTTATTGGTTTAGTTATAATCTTTTTGGCTTTCTCGATTGTCAGCTTTATTGTCAATATGTTGGGTCAGGCCACCAACACTACAGAAATCAGTGAGAGTTGCAACGCCAACGAATGCGTGGCGTGTCAGAAAAAATGTAATAGCTCGGGTGATGCAGTTGTTTACGTGCCGGGCGAATGCGACAGCGCGGCTTATTGCAGTCTGCCCGAAACTCCGGCTTGTCCCAAACCAGCCACGGCCGTGCCGACTATTTGTCGCGTTGAAGCCGTTAGGGGAACTGGCCCGGGCGGTGTGCCTAAGGGTTATGTTGGCGACTTTGTCACTATTGAAGGCTGGTATTTTGGTGAGTATTCAGCGGCTACCAGTCAAGTAATATTCGGCAGTCAAACAGCCAGTATTGTCAGCTGTAATAGTGCCCCGGTTTGGTCCCAGCAGGCTGGTGGCTATGGTTTAGTTCGGGTCATCGTGCCGACTCTTGATTTGGATAAATCTTATAATGTTACTGTTACCAATTTAAACAATCAAATCAGTGTTGCTTCACCTTTTATTGTCAGTTCCGGCCAACCTGGCCCGGGTTTGGCTTGTCTGGTTCCGGGTTTTGGTAATAATGGTCAGCCCTTAGAAAAAGCCGAAGGTGTCAGATTTGGTACGACGGCCGGTTCGCTCTGGTTTACGGAAAAACAATCGGCGGAATTTATTAAATGGAATGATACATTAATTGAACATCCTGATGTGCCATCACCGGCGGTATCTGGTTTGGTCAATGTTACCGACGCTAATGGCAAGGCTAGTAATAGTATTTGGTTTACCGTAACTTGCAATAACAGCACTGATTGCGGTTCGGCTTGCTGTAAAAATAATATATGTTTAGCCGCCAATAATTGTTTGCCTGATGTCGGTCAAAGTTGTGATTTGGATACTGCCACTGTTGCTTGTGAAGCGGGAGGGAAATGTTTGTCGGGTTTGGTTTGTGAAAATTGCGTTTGCCGGCTGCCCGGTTTAGGTGAAAGTTGCGACGCTAACGTGGTTCAAGCCAGCTGCCAGGCTGGTCAATGCGCGAATAATTTAACTTGTTTTGCTGATAATGTCAGCTGCACCTGCCAAGCCAGACCGATTATTCAATCAATTAATCCTAATGATGGCGCGTGGAATAATTTTGTAACTATTGCTGGCGTAAATTTTGGTGATACTGTTGGCCACGTGTATTTTACGGCTCAAGATGGCACGCAAACCGTTGAAGCCTCACTGGCCTCGGCTATTAATTCGAATTGTCAGAATACTTGGAGTAACGAACAAATAATCGTGGCCATTCCGGTTTCGAGCGTGGATGGTCCGATTAAAGTGGTCAGTGCTAATAGTTTGTCCGATCTTTCTAATGATGCTCAACTTCCAGTGATTGCTAATTTTGATATTAATACCACGGCTCGGCCCGGTCTTTGTGGTGTGTTAAATACTGCCACGAATTTGCCGTCAGGCCATCTTGACGAACCTATCCGCGTTGAGGGTAATAATTTTTTCGTGGGCAAAACTTACTTTGCCACAGTCATTGCCTTGGGTACGCCTAAGGTAGTAAATAATCAAACTATTACTGATTTGCGAGTACCAAATTTGACGAGTGCCGCCACGGTCGGCGTCAGAGTCAAAGAAACTATGGACGGCAAAGAGCAATACAGCAATCCTTATAATTTTGCCGTGGGTCAAGTTTTATCCCAGCCGATAATTTATTCTTTTTCACCGGCCAGTGGCGCGGTGGGCAGTTTTGTAACGATTATCGGCGCGAATTTCGGCGAACAAAAAATTAATTCCAGCCAGGTAAAATTCGTGGCTGACGACGGCAGTGAAGTTGAGGCTGACTACTCTTTACCTCAGGGTTGTCTGGAAGGATTTTGGCAGAACAGCCAAATCGTCATTAAAGTTCCAACTCTATCAAATAACACAAATTATAAAATTAAAGTGATAAACCAGGCCGGTAGTTCTGATACCAGCAATTTAACTTCGCCAAAATTTTTGGTCGACCAGGCTTTGACTCGGCCGAATATTTGTGAGGTGGTGCCCAATAACGGCCCTATTGCCCAACCGATAACGGTTTATGGCGAGAATTTGAATTCATCTGGGGCGACGGTAAATAAACTATTGTTTACGCCTAATGTTGAGCAGACTGATTTAAATGTTGAGGCCAAATCTTTAACTTCAACCGTGCCGTCAGGCGCCATGAGCGGAATTTTACAAGCCAAAAATGTAAATAATATTGAGAGTAACGGTTTGAATTTTACTGTCGGCGCCTGCACGGCTAGCAGCTGCCAATCGGGTCAGGAATGCTGTAGTGTTGGGCAATATAAAGATAGCTGCATGCCCAGCGGCGCCTGCACGGGCGGGGCAAATAAGGCCGCCTATGTTTGGACTTTTACGACCGGTGCGAGTTTTGGGCCTTGTTCAAAAGACGCGGGTTTGTGTCAGGCTGATAATACGCGCTGCTCGGCCGGTTATACTTGTAACGAAAAAACCTGTAATTGCGATCCCGTGCCGTATAATTGCAGCGCCACGCCTTATCCGCAATGCACGCCTGACGATACCAA
>JBAYMO010000021.1:0-27073 GCA_041663485.1 Candidatus Buchananbacteria bacterium
AGTTTTCCGGTCTGGGCGAATTGACCTCAAAGCCTTAACCAGCTCAACCTAAGGCAAGCTACTTTTCTAACCCTAACCCACGCTTGGTGTTTCATAGCGCGAAACATCAAGCGGTTTTTTTATATTGTTGGCAATTTAATATAAAATAAGTTATTATAAATAAAAACCCAAAGTATTACCTTTGGGCGGCCTCCCGTAATGCGCAATTGATTGCTGCCTGAGCCAGGCACTCCGCAAAACTTCCTTTTTCTTGAAAGTCTGCCAGTTCGCCGGTCTCAAGAAATTTTTTCCCGATTTCGATAGCCTCGCTTAAATCAAGGGCAATGTTTTCAAATTCATTTTCGCCTTGAAGGGCGGTGATTTTATAAAGCCCAGGCGGATCTTGCCAAATAATAGTGGCGCGGCGGCCATTTTTTTCGGCCGCGAACGCTCGGCCAGGTTTATGGCCGGCAATTGGTCCGAATTCATCACGATTCATGGTGCTGTCCTCCTAAAGTTTTGTGTTGATAAATTAATATATAATATATTTTTAAATACGTCAACTGCCAAACTATGAAAATTGCGATTGTATCAGACTCGCACGATAACGTGCCTAACGTAGAAAAATTTTTGGATTGGGCGCAAAAAAATAAGATTGAAGTCATTATCCACTGTGGCGATTTGGCCGCGCCGTCAATTTTGAAAAAAGAATTCGGTCCGAAGTTTTCGGGTCCGTTTCATTTTGTCCACGGCAATGTCGCTGACCGCGAGCTGAATGAAGAAGTGGCTAAACAATTTCCTAACGTGACGCTTCATGGCGATCAAGGTGAATTGGAGCTGGACAATAAAAAAATCGCTTTTTGCCATTTTCCGTGGCAGGCAAAAAAATTAGCTGAAACGCAAAAGTATGATTTAATTTTTTATGGTCATGACCATAAACCTTGGGAAGAAATTATTGGTAAAACCCGGTTGCTCAATCCCGGCACCTTAGCCGGCCTGTTTAGCAAGGCGACTTTCGCGGCTTATGATACTGAAAGTAATCAAGCGCAATTAATTATTTTGGAAAGAATTTGATTTATGAAAAATTTTGTTGTTAGTTTAATTAAAAAATCCGGCACGGAAATTTTCAAGCATTTTAATCAAGACAAAATCGTTAAAATTAAAGCTAAGACGCAAATTGTTACCCAGGCCGATTTAATCGCGGATAAGATTATTGTTAGCGCTTTAAAAAAGAAATTTCCCAAACACGAAATTTTAAGCGAAGAGTCCGGGGGTAACCAGATCAAGTCCGACTATTTGTGGGTGGTTGATCCGCTGGATGGCACGACTAATTATTCTATTGGCAGCCCGTTATTTGCCACGCAGATTTCTTTGTTTTATCAAGGCGCGCCGGTTTTAGCGGCGGCTTTTTTTCCGGCCATGAATGAATTGTTTTTTGCCGAAAAGGGCAAGGGAGCATTTTTAAATGGCAGAAAAATTAAAGTCTCAAAGACCAAAGAATTGGCTCAAAGTTTTTTAACCTTTTGCCATGGCAGTAAAAAGGCGGATATTTCTCGGGCTATGGAAATTTATCGCAAAATAAAAATGATGGGTTTTGATTCGCGCCAATTAGGCAGCGCGGCCGTGGAAACCGGTTTTGTCGCCGCCGGCCGCACGGATTGCATTATTATTCCGGGCGCGCATGTTTGGGATATTGGGCCGGGCGTTCTATTGGTGCGTGAGGCCGGCGGCTTGGTAACGGATTTTTCCGGGCGCGAGTGGAATTTAAAATCCCAAGACTTTGTGGCGTCTAATGGTTTGATTCATGCTCAATTAATTAAAATTTTAAAAAATATTTAACATGGATTATCATATTCGCGTTGTGCCCAATTCTCGTCAAACTGAAATCTTGGAAGAGCATGATAATTTTTTAAAGATTAAATTAAAATCTCCGGCCAAAGAAGGAAAAGCCAACAAGGAGTTGATTGAAGTTTTGGCCAAACATTTTCGCGTGGCTAAATCCTGTGTCGAAATTGTCAAAGGATTGACCGGCAAAGATAAGGTCGTAAGGATTTATTAGTCAGAGCTAGACTTGACGTCATGTCTGAATTCGGATAATATTGATTAATCGTAAAGTCAAAAACAAAAAAAGCCATAAAATGGCTTAAAAAATTTGAATAAATCGCTTATTAAAGCGGTTTTTTGCTTTGTTAATGCGCAAAACGCTTGACAACCCGGTTGAATCGTGCTAAGATATTTAGTTATTTGTAGATTGAAAATGAAATCGTAATAGATCTGACCAAAGGTCTGCAGACAGCCCAAACGGGTTTACTACCCTCCCCAGTGCTTCTTGTGCCACGGTAGGAGGGCTTAGAATGCCTGTGGATATTTGGATAGTAAGAAAAAAATTTGTACCTTTCAACAACAAACCTCCTTTTGCTTACTATCCAACATTCTGCAGGCACGACAAGCATGGAGATCGTTTTTTGGAAAATCCGGCTCAGGCTCGATTTTTCCATAAGACTATCTTCTTGTCTGCAGACCTTTGGTCAAATATTCACTGAAATAACTCAAGAGTCACTCCGCGAAAGCATGAGTGATTTTTTGTTTGTCTAAGGAGCCGGAGTTTCGGACGCGGCGGGCGCGGCTGCCGTTTGCTCTTCGGCGGTGGCCGGAGTTGAAGACGGAGTTATACCCACCAGCCAAACTTCGGGCCAAGCAACATAGTGACTGTAATACTCTTTAGTTTTAACGTCGCCATTAGCGTAGGTAACCGTATATTTAAAGTATGTGTCCGCGCCGTTATGAGCGGTTTCTTGTTTTTTCTTGACGCCGGGTTTTAAGGTATCGGTTTCAATATATTTCGCCGGACCAGGTCGGGTGATGTTATAAATTTTTGGCGGATCGGGCGCGATTTCAATTTTTCTATTATCTTTGGTGCCGTAAAAATCAAAAATTAATTTTGTGCCTTCAATTCTGGTGGTAAATAAAATATAATTGCCGGTATCATTAACAAATCTCAAATCCGGCAAGGGATCGTAAATCGTGGCATCCATGCCAGCCGGTTCGTAATAGGTAACGCGGTAGCTATGATTTTTTCTTTGGGTAATGGGTAAGCCGGAATATAAAGCGGCGCGAAAGGCCGTAGTGCCGATTTGGCATAAGCCGCCGCCATACTCCGGTAAAGTTTTGTTGCCCTTAATCACTAATTCTTGTTTAAAACCATGCTGGCCATCAATCGGACCCAAAGCTTTTATCATAGAGAATTCCTGATCGGGCGCGATTAAAATTCCGTTGAGAATTTTAGCGCCCACGGTGATGTTGATTTTTCTATTTGTTGGACTGTTTTTAAAATCCGAAGTGCCGCGACCGATAAGCTCTTTAATGCCGTAATCATTGACTTGGCCGATAGCAGTTTGGCCTTGAGTCGTATCAATTATTAAATCAAAGGGCTGATTATTCTTATTAATAATTTGATTATTAAGTTTTTGATAGTTCAAATCTAAATTCAAAGCTCGGCCATCTTGACCAGCTTGAAATTCGCTGACTTTACCGTCTGACATCTGAAATTTCGCATCTTTGGGTTCTTGATCGATTTCTGCGGCTATGGTTTTTAAATAAGCTAAAGTTTTTTCTTGATTCAAGCCAATAATAATCTCTTGATTATTTTCAACAAAATCCAGCAAATTGGTTAGTTGTTTTTTATTTATTATCCATTCTTTGTCCGCGCTTTTTAATGTTAGTGGAGCCAAGGCCAAGACATCGGCTAATTCAGGTAAAGAATTTTCGGCCTCGGTTTTAGTAATTTTAGGCGCGGTATAAACCGAAGCAATCTTAATCTCTTCGGTTTTTAAAGCTCGAATATTATTTTTTAATTGTTCAATGGCGCCGGTATAATCAAAAATATATCCGGCCTCTTCTTCGGTGGCTGTGCCCACGCCATTAATAATTTTTAGCTGGGAATTAACCGGCGCTTTGGCTAAGGATGAAAAATTATTTTCTAAAATATTTTTTAATTCACTTTCATCCAAAGTAAAATCGATAGGAATGTTTTCATTCTTAACAAAAGTTTGGGTTTGCATCCAAATTTTTTGATACCATTTGCCCTGCCGACCCAAAGCGTAAGCCTGGTCAATAGTTTTGTCCCAATCAAAAGTAATAATTTGCTGAGTATATTCCAAGTCAGTGTAAGAATTAATAATCGGCGTAATTTTTATTTTTTTATCCGCGCTGGAAAAATAAATTCCATCATTTTGCATGATATCTTGCAAAGCGTTAAGTTGCTGCCTGATTTCACTTTTAGTTTTTCCGGCCGCGTTAATTGAATCAATCCAAACGCCGGGATAAAATTTATCTTTATAAGCCAGCTCCAAGCCCACGGCCGTGCCCGAAATAGCCAAAATTCCCAAACAAACCAAAGCTAATAAAAAAAGAGCGGTCAAAACTAACCACTTCTTCGCATTTTGAGTCTTTGGTATTTTGTTTTGGTTTTTTTGTTCAAGCATTATTTTTCTTTTAAAATTTCGTTTAAAATAGTTTTGGCAATTTTTTCTCTTTCTACCTCTTCGCTGGATTCGGTTAACAGTTTTAGTCTAATGGTCGTGCCAATTTCCGCGTTGGCCGGCAGTTGGGCAATTGGCCAATTTACGCTTTGGCCGCCGTCCAGATTGATGACGGCTGATTTGCCTTCAAATTTTTCCAGCTTGCCCATCAAGAAAATATGGTCATTTTGATTTTCTAAAGAAATTTCTGTCATATAAGTGTGTGAATGACTATATTTTAGGGGATTATTGATAATAAAGCAAGAGCCCGAGTGTCCAAGTTGCCATATTGTCGTCAAAGCGATTTTTTGCCTTTATTTATTGGGTAAAAACCTGGTATCGTTGACAAAATTATGGAGATATGCTATAATAAATAATTAGTAAATTAAGTCACAATGAAACAATAAATTTATATGAAAAAACCTCTTAAATTAGCCAAAAAGTATCTTGTCGCCGCTGTCTTATTATTGATTGTCGGTGGTATGATTTTGCCTTTGGCTGCCGCTCAGGCCTATGGCCCGATTATCATCTATAATATTGTGGCCACCGCGACCGATAAGACAGTTACCATCAGTTGGGAAACTGATCGTCCGAGTTATGGCCGAGTTGACTATGGTAAGGCTTCCAATCAATATGGCTGGATCGTGCAAACTAATCCGAACCAGAAATCAACCAGCCAAACGATTACTATTGTCGGTTTGGATTCCAATGCCCAATACTTTTATCGTATCAACGCCCAGGATTCAAGCTCTGACGTAACTTCTTTGGAGCATAATTTCACCACCTATTTGGCTAACCAAAATAATTCCGGCACTAATACCAATTTGGTTTATCAAAATCAATATCAGTATTCCGGCGTGCAAGTTGGTACCACTAATAATTGTGGGGTTAGCTTGACGAACAGTTTTGGTTTTTCCGGCTACTACTATAATTTGCCTAAAACTCATCCGGACATGGAAGGCGCGGTCGGACCTTGGTCCAAACCAGCCAGACAAAATGACTGGTACAGTCAGACTTACTTTGTTTTTACCCGCATTGATAAAGATTTGAATTTCGGCAGTAATTTCTTTCCGGTTAATACCGGTTTAGCCGGTGATCCGAATCATTTCGCGGTTAATTGGCGCGCGATAATTGATGTGCCGACCACGGCCAGCTACACTTATAAAATTACGGCCGATGATGACGCCTGGGTTTATATTGATGATCAATTGGTTTCCGATTTAAACGGTACCCACATGGCCAGAACCGAAGAAAAGTCCGTGCAGTTAACCGCCGGTTATCATAAATTAGAAATATATTATGCTGACCGAAAAATTTATAACGCGGTTATGTCTTTTACTTCCGATACTCGTTTGAAATATCACCCCTTGCCGATGAATTGTTCCGTGCAGGACGTGATTAATTTCAATAATCAAAATACCAGTCAGTCTTATGCCTACACTGGCACCAATAATACCAACGGTAGTACCGGCCAAGTTTTGGGTGCTTCGACTGAAGAAACTCAGGACAAGGGTGTTTATCTAAACGGCTGGGACGGAGTTTATACGAAGTTTATTGCTTTATACCGCACGACGGATAGTCCTGATATTTGGGCGATTACGGTTAATAACCAAAGATTATACATCACCAGTCCTCAGTCATTTAACAAATATGGTTTGAATTGGAATAAAGTTAAAACTATTTCTCGAACCGCTTTAGAAAAATATCCGGTGGCTAATTTAGTCAAAACTCCGAATAACGCCGCGGTTTATGCGCTATATCAAAAAGCGGAAAAGAAATGGTTGAAACTTTTAATCCCGACCGGCACGGTTTTTGTCAGCTACCCGAAAAATTATTGGGGTAACGTGGTCAGAATTAATGACTTAGACATGTCTGCTTATCCGACGGCCAATTTAATTAAAGTCAAAGGCAGTGCCAAGGTTTACCAAATTTCCGGCAATACCAAGCAAGCTTTTGCCAGCGCCGCGACTTTCAGAAATTATGGCAATAACTGGGCTGATATATGTGAAGTTAACCAGATTCATGCCGATAGTTATTTGGATGGTTCGACCTTACGTTAATATTGACTAAAGACGCAATTTAGTTTATCATAATCTTGTATCAAAAACTCGTCCCCCTCAATTTGAGGGGGATTGAGTTCAAGAAAATTTTCATGGCCCTATCGCCCGCCAGTAATCCCGCCCAGACGGGATAGCATTGCGGGCAGGCCACGCCCACAGCATTGCAGTGTGGCGGCAGGTCTAACGGCTAGCCCGCCTCGACTCGCGGCGCTCGTCGACGCGAGGCGGGGACACCACGCAAGAAGAATAAAGTTAAAAGTATTAAATAAAAATTCATGGCCCTATCGTCTAACGGCTAGGACACCACGCTTTCAATGTGGTAATCGGGGTTCGATTCCCCGTGGGGCTACCAAAAGGAACTACTTACACAAAAAGTAGCTCTTTTTGTTTTAGTTAAGAGAAGAAATCGAGTTTGCCACTTTAAAACGGTGGTGGTAAACTTAAAATTGATTAAAAACGGAGAATTTATAATAATTAACACGATTTAAGTTAAGTTTGTCTTCAATGCAGATTCTCAGGATCCTATAAATAAAAAAGTATGTCGGATCTAACCAATATCGAAAAAAGGAAATTTGAGAAACATTTTTTAATGGCAGGCGGTTATGTCTGTAATTTTACAAATAGAACATTTGCAAACCAAATTTTAGATTCTACTGGTTTAGACATATATGTTGACAAATATCAAACTTACGGCGACTCAAAAGCTAATCGGTTGAGAGCGTTCTGGACGATCGAGAATAATTATGTAACATCAAAGCTTCTTGAAGGTATTTTAGAGTATTGGAAAACAGAGAGGACTTTACTAAATGCTGATGAAAATACGTGGTCTGAACCTTTTAGCCCAGAGCTACACGAAGAATGTTTAAAAATAGTCGAACGTCTAAAAAACAATACTACAATAAGCGATTTAGACGCTTTGGATCAATACAATTCCAATGACTACGAATTATTAATTGATTCAATAAAAGCAAGTATATACAAAGATAAACCCAATCAAGCGATTGATAGAATGCATACGTTCACAATAAAACGTATCCGTTTGCTTTGTGACAAGTATAATATTAAGTACACCAAGGATACTCCGCTACATAGTTTGTTTGGCAGCTATGTAAAATTTTTGGAAGAAAATAAATTAATTCAATCAGAGATGACGTTAAGAATTTTGAAGTCGTCAATTTCCATATTAGATTCTTTTAATTCCGTAAGAAATAATTTTAGCTTGGCACACGATAATGATATTTTAAATAGAGATGAAAGTATCCTGATTTTTAGCAATATTTCTAGTCTTATTAAATTTATTGACGCAATGGAAGAGGGGTCTTCTAATAATACGTCTAATGAGATTGAGAATATTCCTTTTTAATAAATGATAGCTCGTCATCATAAATAAGCCCATCAGGACTAACCCTGATATTTTTTAGTAGACTATCTATCAGTCTACGTTTTTGTTCCCAGTTAGAATTTTAATGTACACAGACCGGGTCAGCAAATATTTTTTTGATAAAAAGAGACGCTACGGTTACAAGTATCCGTAGCGTCTTAGATCAGTGTTCTTTGGTGAAGGGAATTATTCAAGGTGGTAAGTGAAGGCAGTCTCCGGGTTGGCTTTCACCCATTCATTTAAGTTTTCAACCAGGTCCAATACACCATCTTCCCCAATTCCCAACTCACACCATGCATCCCCCCATTGCGTCATGTCGTTGATCTCCAGCGCAACCAGACATGGTTGTCCAAAGATGACATCTTTTTCAAAATACCTAGAGACAAAATCCCTTAAGTTGGGAGGAAGGCTATTAATTCCTTCCGATTTGATGGTATGAAAAGCGCCGGCCTGTTGACCCATGAATCAGTTCCTCTTGATGTTGTGTGGTCATTGTTGATTTAACCACTTATATTCTGAGACAATAAAATTATTTATCAAAGAATATAAGTGGTTAAATAGTATTAAAGAGCAACGATATATAATAGCATATATTTTTTATTTTGCCAATAGCCTAATTATTTGCTGCTTAATTTTTTTGAAACTAAAGGTTAAATATTTTTAGTGCAATGGGCATACAATATTAACAAAATAAAAAATAGTAAATGGATCAAAAATTGGTCAAAAAGTTGGGGTCTTATTTTTATCATAATTTGTCCAAAAATATGAGTTTGCCGCTCATTACGGTAAACTCTAAATAAAAAATTCTCAGCTTGCTGAGGATTTTTTATTTACTTCAGGTTTGGGGAATCGAACCTGCCTACCGGCAGGCAGGCGGGCAGAAGCGAGGACGAGGCGGAATTCCCCGTGGGGCTACCAAAACAACAATTAGCAATTTAACCGTTAACTATTAACTCGCCGAAGAGGCGGTTTCTTATAAGATAATTACCATTTAAAATTTCCATCCAAAGGATTTACCAATTTAGCTATTTCTTGGTACGAAGCATAATTTGGAGAATAAGCCACCGCCATATTGTTTACTGAAGAATTGGGATCAGGATAGTTCCAAACGACATTATTATTAATTCTAGTAATGCCAAAACCGATACCCTCATCCGCTAGATTTCTTTCTTGGCAGTTTAAAGCGGAAAAGATTCTCACATCTTGAGGTATTGTTGGTATTGGAATATTTGAGAAATCACCAATCTTAATTCCATCAGTAGAAAGACCAAAAATACTTTTTAGGATTAGAGGGTCTTTAATATTACCCCTGGCTATTCTTATAGAAGAAACATTTTGCATGACATCAACCGCTTCTTCAAAGCTGATGCCTATTTTTTTTAATATGTAATAAAGCCTTTCATTTGTTCTCCATCGATCCAATGAAGTAATGTGATATCCTTGATAAGAAACATTTAAAAGATTAGATTCCAAGTCTTCGATCTGTTTTTGATTTGATTTAAAAAATTCTTCTACTAAAACTCCTTGCCTTAAGGCATTAAATAATGTTAATCCGTCAAGAACATTCTGATTATCGATATCCATCAAAGTTAAATTTTTAGGTCGCAATAGGACGGCTTGGGCTATAAGTTTTTCGGGTCTACCAACTGCTAAGAACTGAGAGACTTCCTCCTGATCCTTGATCAGTTCGCTCCTCTCTCTCAATCCCCGTAAATTTTCATTAGTTGCATCGGGAAATTCATATTTATGACGCTTAAAATCAGGCAGATCTTTGTAAGCTGCAAAAGACACATCGCCAATGTCCATTTCAAATAATGGTTTACTCGAATCCTCAGCTTCAGTTTCCATCGGCCGAGATGATAATTCACGATATTTATTCATAGATAATCGGTAAATAGTTCTATTTTCCTAAATGATATCAAATATTTAATTTAACAAGATACCTTTATGATATACGAAATGTAACTACCCCGTCAATAACATTGAACCACATTTTTAGCCGATATAAATTCATGAAACGCCTTTAAATTAAGAATTATTGTGTTCCAATTCTTAATAACGTGGCCTAAAGAAAAAACTCCCAATGCAACTGGAGTTTTTTTTATTTTAAATTTAGAAAATGCTAAAAGTTTTTTTGATTGATAACATTTATTGCCTTTGCGCGGGCAAGATTAAATGACTGCCAATTTTGATAACTTGGATCTTTAAGTTTGATTTCCAATTCTTTTAAATACAATCTCGCACTTTCTGACAAGTCGTTTCCTTGATTGTCCTTGACATCTTTATACTCCAACAATTTAACAATTTGGGGAACCGCGTCCGCGGACAATGTCGATAAATATTTCAAATCCAGTTTTTCTGCGGCGGCAAATTGTTCAATGTTTTTGCGGGCGATGTAGGCATCGGGATTGAATAGATTAAATACCGCGAAGAAAAGAAGTATCGAGACAAACGACCCAAAAATAAAAACAGAATCTTTTAATGAAAGAAAAATTTTTACCAAAAGCCAGGTAAAAACTGCCGCGATCCAGATTATGAAAGCCTGAACCAAAATCCTTAATAACGTAAAACTGTAAGCCTGTTCATATATATACAATCGTAAAAACGCGGACGCCATAATCACAAAAATTAACGCGGTCAAAATCAAACATAACCACTGAAAAATTTTAGCATGAATGCTACTTGAGCAAACCACGAAGCGCTCAGTGAGAAAGATAATGGCAAAAGTAATCAACGATACTAAAATCAACTCGGCAAATCCTTTGTGGGCATATTCAGCATAAGTAAAACCAAGGGAAGCGATTGCGTTATGACCGGCAAATAAATATTTGACTTGAATGATGACAAAAATTAAATAAAGCAGACTGGTTGTTCCCAATAAAATACCGGCCTCAATTAAACCAAATTTACGTTTGCTCTCGTTTGTCAGTGTAACAGGGTCGGCTGAGATTTTGGCGTTCTCAAACGCGTAAGCAAATATCCCTAACCAGGCCGATGTTACAAAAACGATAATTATGGCCTGAAACCAGATCTCTTCACTGATTTGAATGAAGAAAAATTTTGAAACCAAATGATTAAAAACCAAATCAGATGAAGATAGCAAGAGAATGAGGATCAAAAGAATTGGCATGGTTATAACAACTCCCTTTATGATGTGGGCAATTTTTTCGTTTTTTTCTATTTTATTATTTATTAAAAAAACTCTACTCAAAAGACTGAAGAATCCTAGAAATATTTTGAGTGGCAGTAAAATTCCGGTTCGCAAATAATCAACAATTTCGTATCTAATTATGCTTCGGCCGATGATGTGGGCGATAAGAACAAGTAAAATGCCTAAGACAATAACAAGATTCCAAAACAGTAAGAATTCATTGTCACGTATTGTTACCATGCAAGAAAAAAAGACGAGTAAAATCGCGTACCAATAAATATTACGATTCAAATTGATTTTAAAATAATAAAATAATAAGAAAAAAGCGGACAATAGCAGAGAAACGTAAATTACCACGGAAACGCCAAATTGTTTTTGAAAAAACAAATAATTAAAAATTATTCCCAAAAACAAAGAAACCAGAAAGAGAATAATTATTTTACGATTAGATAAGGTGTTCATATAATTAGTCTTTTTGTATCTTTTCTATAGTAATAAATAATCTGGATAGCTAATGGTATTCTACCCCACTTTTGCTTAGTTTGTCACCATGGCCGAAACGAAATATTAGAGATTATTGCGGTGAGCTATCAGACGATTATCATGCTTGTTTATTTTTTGCTTAAAAAAGAGGGTGGATTTTTTATGCACATTATAAATTGTATAGCTTTTGTCCGTATGGTATGCTTAGATTATAAATAATTTATTTAAAGTATGAAAAAAAGTAAATTTTTAATTATTGCGATTTTTTGCCTTGCCTCCTTATTCTTAGGCCGCAGTTTGTTCGCCGACAACGCGCCAACTGATCTAAAAGCTGAGATTGTTTCAGCCGATAGAATCCTGCTTACTTGGAAATTAAGTGCTGATACCGTGTTTGGTTATTCTATTGAAACAAAAAAAGATGATGGCAGCTATACTGTCGTTAGTGTTTTTTCCTATCCCAGTGTTATTAGCGCGCTAGTGCCATATCAATCAAGCGATCAGGGTAAACGGCTGACTTTTAGGATTCGGTCGCAAGCCAGCCAAAACGATTATTCTTCATACTCAAACGAAGCATCAGTCCAAATCATGGCGCTAAATAGTCTGGCCTTACCTGATTTGGTAATTAGCAGTTTGAAAACAGAAACCAATAAAATTTTTAGTAAAATACCGTTCTCCGTTATTACCTGTATAAAAAATATTGGTGCTGGTAACGCATATGGGCCGTTTGATTTGTATCTCGACTTCGGCGACGGCCAAGCTATAAGAAAAACCGCGGGTATTTATGAGAGGGATAAATTATTAAAACCAGGCAGCGAACTTTGTTTAACCAGCAAATTTGATGAGTCATTTGGCGTTAGCTCCTTGAACTTTTTAAAATATGACCGACCAGGAAATTTTAATTTAACGGCCACGACTGATCGAGGCAACACTGTATTGGAAGCCGATGATTCCAACAACTCAAAGTCAATTGCGTTAGAGGTATTGGATAAAAAGGATACTGTCGCGCCGGTCGCGCCCAATAAAATAGTCATTACTTACAGTAAAAATTACGTAGATATTGGCTGGTTTTATCCAGCCATCGCTGACTTGAAAAGTATTTATGTTTACCGATCAGATAAAAAGGGTGATTTGGGCTGGCCAGTGTATAAATTCAATGTGCCATCCACCAAAGCTTCCGGTTCATACGTACAAGACAAAAATTTAAATGAAAAGAAAGGCTATTATTATGTAGTTAAAACCGTCGATTTCAGCGGTAATGAATCACAAAACAATAATCAATACTTTGTACCGCCACGAGAAAATTTTGTATTAGGCAGCACGGGGACGGCTCAGTTAGTAGTCAATAAGGCTCCACTTTATAATCCGGCCTTAAGCTGGTCGGAAAATGAAAAGAATTTATTCAGCCAAGCGGACAGTAAACTGGTGGCTAAGTTTAAAGGTTCTTTGATGATACAATATCAGGAGCACGGTGAAGCTTGGTATTTGTCAGCGACAACGGGTAAAAAATATTATCTGGCCAAATCTTGTTTTTTGTCTACGTTTAAGTCATTGGCCGTTGGTATTTCTAATACCGATTTGAATAAAATACCGATTGGCGTACTTAATTCAAAAAAATTCACCAATGCTTGTAAAAATACAAAATTTATTAATAATGTGAAGGGCAAGATTTTTTTGCAAGTTCAATCTAGGGGTGAGATATGGTATGTTAATCCCATCAATTGTAATCGGTATAATTTGAAAGATGAAGCAACCGCCCTGAATGTTTTCAAGGCTTTGGCCAAAGGCGTTAGTAATATCGATCTGCGTAAGATTCCTGTTGGGGACATAAGCTCTTGCAAATAAATTTGGCCAAAATATTTTTCTTTAAATTTAAATGCTAAAGGAGTTAAATTTCCGATCGGCGGCTAGATACAAGGAAGTGCTGAACAAAAAATCTTGAGCAGCTGATTTTTTGGTATAATAAGTATATGTTAGCCAAAGAAATAAAAAACAATAAATGGGTCAAAAATTGGTCGGGAAACTGGGGCCTTATTTTTGGTTCGTTTTATGGTCAAATTTACACTACCGGGTTAGAACGCCTGGCTGGCAAACATTTTAGCCATAATTTAATTGTGTTTGAAAAAGGTATAAGCGCCAACTATCTAGTTCAAGATGAACTTCGCGATTATTGTAATTACTTGGTATCACTAATACAAAAGGATGAGCAGTTGACTAGAAGATGGACTAGGCAAGTTATTGAAAATACCGATAAAATATTTGAAGTCATAAAAAGCCTCAAAAAGAAGAAGAATTTTTCTCAAAAAGATTTTTTTGATTTTTTACAATTTAGATTAGAAATTACTACGGCTAATTTTTCAATAAAAAAAGTGATTGATTATTTGCCGCCAAATTTAGTCGAGAAAAATTTAGAATTATTTACTAAGGTTAGATTATATACCGAACCGGTATATAATCAGTCTGACGAGCTGGAAAAAGTAATGGCTTGTTCATTAACCGGCCATAAGCTGTCTGAAGTATCAGTTTCGGTTGTTACCGTCAATGAATTAAAAGAATTTTTTCATAAAAACAAACTACCTTCAAAAAAAATCCTCGAAGAAAGATTTTTAGGTTGTGCTCTCGTTTATGACAAAAACGGAAAAGAAAAAATTTTTCAAGGTAAAGCATTTAGAGAGTTAAATGCTTTTTTAACCAAGCAGTTTGCTCAAAAACAAATAAAAGGTATGATTGCTTATCCGGGAAAAGTTCAGGGAAAAGTAAGAGTGGTTTTAGATCCGGCTAAGTGTAAAGATTTTGCCGAGAGATCAATTTTGGTTGCTGGCATGACCAGACCTGAATATTTGTCTTTAATGAAAAAGTCAGCCGCCTTTATTACTGATGCCGGAGGCCTATTATCTCACGCTTCAATTGTGGCTCGAGAATTAAAAAAACCATGTATTGTTGGCACGGAAATAGCGACAAAAATATTAAAGGATGGAGATTGGGTTGAAGTTGACGCGAATAGGGGAATTGTTGTTAAAATCAAATAGTCTGCCACTTATTTTTAAAAGTTTACTGTCAGAAGTTTCTATTTTATGATTTTTTGGTACAATAAGATTATATAATTTATAAAACTAGATATGAACAATGAACTAATGCCCGGCCAATCGGCAGAACTTGATAGTCAAAGACAAATAGAAAGTGCTAATTTAGTACCAGTCAGGGTGCGCGACGAGAGAGATCCACTATTGAAAAGTTTTGATCTCAATGGTTTTGTGGATGACCTAGAAGCAATGAGGCAAATATTTATTGATAAAAAAAGCTTGTATAAAATTGATAACAGGATTCGGGAAAGATTTCAAAAATATGCCGGAGTCGGATTTTCTGAGAGCGATCATTTTCTTGAAGCGCTGAAACAAGCAAAAGCTATAGAAGTCTTTGCCACCTCTGGTAAAAAAATTTTTCAGGCCGGGCAAACCATTATTGACGTTAATATTATAACCCAAGAAGTTGGAGGGTATCGTTTTACTTTTGAATATGACCAAAATGGTAATTACTATAACGCGAATTGGGATGAAGTTAATTTTGAAAAAACCAATCCGGAACTTGATGCTTTGCCTGAAGATTCGCCGATTTAGGAGTAATCAATAATTAAAAAGTCATAAGTCAGCCTCACAGCTGATTTTTTGGTAAATAAAAAAAGGAGTTGATTAGACTCCCTATATATTCGGACAAGAACCTTTTTCCATCTGCCGAATGTTTTCCACCCAGAGGTCAAGATCCCTCTCGTTAGCCTCCAGCTCCTCCCAGGTCGCGATTCCCGCCGCCACGGCCGCTTTGATTTGTTCGACAACGGCCTGGGTTTCACGCAGATAGTATCGGCCAATTCTCAAAAGATAGCATCTGGAGCGCATGTCTCGCATTACATATCTTCGAACCTGATTGTCAATTTGAGCCTCGGTAACGCCCAAGTCATCCCAGGTCGCGATTCCCGCCGCTACGGCCGCTTTGATTTGTTCGGCGACGTAGGGATATGACATGAAGTCAATACGATCCAAAAAAAATTTTTCGCTCAGCCGCTTAAGACTTGCGAGCTGGGCGGTTCTCAACCAGGTGTAAGTCTCGGCTTTCGAGGTGCTTAGCTCCTCCCAGGTCGCGATTCCCGCCGCTACGGCCGCTTTGATTTGTTCGGCGACGGCCAGGGCGACTGACCATTCAAGGAGCCCGGTTCGAAGGCTTACGACGCACGATTTCAGCATGTCTGTGGTAATCTGATTCATGATTTGTCCCTTTCGTTGGGTTTGAAGTTGGTTGTTTCGCCAAAAATTGTGATGGACCATTGGTCCAAGTTTTTGGACGATATCAAAAGAACCAATCCTTAGGTTAACAAAAACAGCTTATCATGTCAATTACTTTTTAAATTAAAAAATCGCCTGATTGATAAGACGATTTTTAATGAGTGAGACGAGCTAGATTTTTTTAATTAAGGTTTTGAGTACCCATTGTGGCGACTGATCAATTCTAACCCAGCCGCTTTTCTCTTCGTAAATAATAACATTATCGCCTTTATTTAATTTAAAGAGACTTTTATTTTTTGTGCTGGGACCATTGCGAACATTGATGCCGTTGTTAAGAATCGAGCCGCGGTACAAAAATGGATATGCCCCCATTAAGTGCGGCAGCATCCTGCCCGGCTCCACAAAATATTGTCCGGGTAGATTGTAGGCGCAAGTGGCACTAGCGCCGCCATCGGCTTGCATCTGGTTTTCTAGCGGCACGCCAGCGGCGAGTAAAGCTTGTTGGGCATCTGTGACGTAGGCGGCGCGGCTGCAATATACCACCAATTCTTTGCCGTTATTTTTGACGCCAACAAATAATCTGGCGCTACTGTCGCCGTAACCTCGAATAATAACATCAGGCGCGAAACCTTCAACCGCTTGATCACCGTTATTCAAAAAAACATTTTCATCAAAATTAGTAATTTGCGCCGTAGTATTTTTATTGTCGATAATAATGATGCGACGGTTTTGGGCCACGTCTGCTTCCGGTCGGCTGCCGCTGGTAATGTATGAGCCATTGGGACCGACGGACTTTAAGGCCAGGCTCAAATCAGTTGTGGTGCCGGTAATATTAAAGTAAGGCATGTTCCAAACAAATTTAGCGTCCGGATTTTGAATTTTAGTTTGTTCCGTCACCATTTTGTTAAAAACCCAGTTGCTGACATTTTCTTGAGTAAATGGCGTTTGAGCCTGACCCCAAGTGGTTTGGGGCGTAGAAGAAGTAATCAGTTTGATTTGGTTATAAGGCAAATAAATTATGGTTAAGTAATCCAAATAGCCATTGCGAGGCTGGGATTTAAAGAAGCTAGCCACGCCACGCGCTTTAGCCCAGGTAATCGGGGTAAAACCCTCGGGCGTGGCGGCAGACCATTCTTTGGGGGCAGCTTTTTTGGCTGCGGCTTGAGTTTGAATCGGCAGAATAACCAGCGCGCAAATAATTAGTAGAGAAGAAAAAATAATTTTTTTCATAAAAGTAATTTTAATATTATTAACTAATTATATTATAGCACAAAAATATTTTTTCCTCGCCCTATATTGTTAAATTTATAAAAAAACAAGCTCGTGAAATTCAATTCTTGAGCTTGATGGTTATTGGTTGAATTCGGTTCAACCTGACTCAGGGTCAGGACGTGATTTCAAAGTCAGAGAAACCAACGATTGTCCCTACCTGTTCCTTAGTGCAGGCCGTCTGAATCGCCAGCATGCTGGCGTGATTTTCGACGCGAGAAACCTTAACGCCTAGGTTTCTGGTTAGGCTGCGAATGGCAATGCCAGTCCAGCCCCCATCGCGGCGAATTATTGTTATGCCGTTTTGGTTCATGCCAAATCTCCTGTGGTCGGCAGCCATTTGTCCAGCCAGGTCTGCATTGTTTGCCAGCGTTCGGGTTCAATGCCTAGCTTGCCAATAGCGTTATCGTTACCAATGTCGGCTTTGAACCAAGCCGGACAGCGGGTAAATTGTTGCCTTTTTCTCCGAGGCGGAAATGAGGCAGGATAAATACCCATCGACGCGTTAGCATCAAATGGTCTCAACTGAAAAAGAGAAATCCAGTTCGGTTGAGAGCGCCTGAGCTGACCCGTCAAGGGGAGGTATTCCTCGATGACGTTATCGGCAAGCATGGGGTTAAAAATTACCACGCCCGGCGCTACGGCTATCAGCCAGCCAGCCGCTGTTTCGTTTGCCTTGTCTTCGTGGCTGCGTCCGTACAATAATATTTGTTCGTGCGGCAGGGTGGTGGTTAGACTAAGTTCTTCGCGTATCTGGTAAATGACTTGCCAGACGTTGTGGGTTTCTTTCCACAGTTCAGCCAGTGTTTGAAAAAGAGCGTCGTCAATCGTATTCATGACAGTTCTCCTAATGGTTCAGTCGTTCAATTTCCGATTGATAAATATAACATTATAATTATTTTCAGTCAATAAGACCTGGAAAAAATTGATATAATAATTGGTCATGGCAATCAGCTGGTTAGTACAATATATGTGCGCGCGTTACCAAGTATAATTGACTTTTTTATCAATATGTGCTATGATGACAATGGTAATTAGAGTTGGTTGATTAAACGATTGACTCAACTTAGCCATATAGTAAGTATAGAAATATAGTCGTATTTCTTCGCTACTATGTTTAATTCACTCTATTTCTATGTCTATTATGCAAGGAACAATCAAGAAATTGACTGACAAAAACTTCGGTTTCATCAGCCAAGGCAATGGAGAAAAAGATTTATTTTTCCATGGCAACGAATTGGTAAATTGCAGTTTTGCGGACTTACGCGAAGGTGACACTGTCACTTTCGAAGTCAACGAAACTCCGAAAGGTTTAGCTGCCGTCAAGGTTAGCAAAGTCTAAAATTATCATATTAAAAAAAGTCCCGCTTCGGCGGGACTTTTTTTGTTTAAAAATTTTTGCGTGAATGATGGATTTTTTAAAATAAAAAACCCGAAGATATAATCAAGTTGGCTAACCTGACTAACTTCGGGGTAATAACTGTAATAATAGATGAAGCTATTTGAACTTGAGCGTAAGGAGCATTTCCTGAATTTGCTCCAGCAGTTGATCCGCTGCTTCTTGGTTGATGTAACCCCTGCTGACGGCCAAGCCAATTTTTTCAGTGGCTTGGGGCAGGCTTTCGATTACGCTCGACCGACGTCGGTTGAATTGAATCCGGAGAAGAGAAATGCAACCATTCGTCATAATCCACGTAGCATACGGGTACGGGCCAAGTATGAATTTTCTATGCACGTTGTCATAGTGCCATTGACCTTGGCCTAGAATTTCAACCTTGGGCCAGAGCACTTGCAAAAGATTCACGCCCCACTGGTTTGATCCGGTCATGATGGCTTGAGTCTGCCAGCCGTTTAGATTGAAGGTGGGAAAAGCCGCCAAGGACGACGTGGCGCGAGACTGATCGGAAATTTTGCTGGTCGTAATTTGCTGGACCAGATCATCACCCTTGACCAATAATTTCGCCATTAAACCATTCCTGCTTTTGTCCGGCAGGCAGGGAATAATAGCAAAATTGAATTCAGTGCTCAGGGCTTCAAGGGCGTCAGTGACATTCAACGCAATTTTAGCTTTCATGGTGGGTGTTCTCCTGTTGAATCAACTTGTATGCCTCGATATTGTTTAATGTCTCGGGCCAGACTTTTTGGATCCAGTCGTAAATATCGAAAGTCAAAGTCAAGCCCATGATCATACCGACAAGAAGCAAAGTTGGACCCAAAGACATTTTCAGAGCAGCCTGAAGTATCAGGCCAATGCTCATGCTCAAGGCCAGGGCATAGGTCAATTCGCAGGGAACAATCCGCCAATACCACCAGCTCTTTTTGGTTACGCCGCGCTGTTGGCCGATTTCGAGGAAATCTTTGATCATTTTGACCGCGCCCAACGTGGATAATGTGCCGCATACACCGATGGTCAGAACAAAACCACCAGGCAGTCGATTGCAGGCGGCTATCGCCAGCAATAGGAAAAACCAAACAAGCACTCGAGTCATCATTTTTTCCGTAATCATGGTTGGATCCTTTCCAGTTGAGTGGGTTTTGTGGTCTCCAAATTTAGAAACCCTCAGTCAGAAAATAATTACTATTGGCTGGCTGAGAATTTCTAAATTCAGGTTTTAAAGTAAACCATAGAATAATTCAGATTTAAAGAGCGTCAAATTAAATTAAAACAAAAAGCGAATTTTGTCAAGATTTTTTGTAATAAAAATCGACTGTCTGTAACAGTCGGCCAGGAAATTTTGCTCGAATTTATCTGGTGTATTCTAGGATGGGTGCAAGTAATTCTTTAATTTCTTTCAAGCTCGTTTGTACTACGGGGCAATTATTTTTAGGGTATTGTAATAAACCTTCGGCAATGCCATTAACATTCTCTAAAATTTTATTAGCGGCTTCGGCTCGTTTTGATTGGTAGTTATCATTGCCAAAAACAAGCTTTTCTCCTGCCAAGGCGAAATGAAGAATTTCATCAGTTTTGGCAAACAAAAAATCGTTATCAGCACAATGAGTCTGTATTCGGCCGCTTCTAATTTCATCGGCAATGGCGTGAAAAAGCTTCTGAGTTCGGTTGGCTTCCCATTCATGCATGTTGGTTAGGCTTTCTATTTTTGGTGGCATAATTTCATTGTATAGAAAAGTATTAAATTTGGCAATCAATTACAGTTGACATTTTTTTAAAAATATGTTATTTTTTTGTCGCAACAAGGAGGCTTTGTCTAGTGATAAAGCGCTCTTTTTTAACCCTGATCTTGGGAAAGGAGGAAGAGATCAAGATGTCATTGAAGTGGTTGTTTTTTTGGTGATGAAACTGTAGCTTTCGCTTTAAGGAGCGAAAAAATGAAAGGATATGTCCATGTTTTTGGGATGTCTTACAGCCATGTTCGGCGATAAGCCGCTGACCGATGTATTGGCCATACTGCGGCAATTCGATTTGAAAGCCGTGGAACTCGGTGCCGGCAACTATCCGGGTTCGGCTCATTTGGCGGTCGAGGAACTCCTCAAGTCGAAATCGAAACGCGACGAGCTCAAAGCGATGCTCAAAGGCGAGGGCCTGAACATCAGCGCCCTGAGCTGCCATGGCAATTGCCTGCACCCCAACCCCGATTTCGCCGCGAAAAACGCCGAAGTCCAAACCAAGGCCATCAAGCTGGCCGGCTTACTGGAAGTAGGCGTGATAAACGACTTCTCCGGCTGCCCGGGTGATGGACCGAACGCCGCCAAACCCAACTGGGTTACGTGCGCCTGGCCGCCCGATTTCCTCGACATCCTCGAGTGGCAATGGAACGAGGTCGTCATTCCGTATTGGACAAAACAGGCGCAGTTCGCCAAAGACAATGGCGTCGTGGTCGCCTTCGAAATGCACCCCGGCTTCGTTGTCTACAACACCGAAACCCTGCTCAAGCTGCGTCAGGCCTGCGGCGACAACCTCGGCGCCAATTTCGATCCGAGCCATCTTTTCTGGCAGGGCATGGATCCGATCGCCTCCGCGCGAGTGTTGGGCAAGGAAAAAGCGATCTACCACGTTCACGCCAAGGATGTCCGTCTCGACGCGGGCAATACGGCCATCAACGGCGTGCTCGACACCAAACACTACGGCGACGAGCTGCACCGCTCATGGATTTTCCGCACCTGCGGCTACGGCCATTCCCTGGAGTGGTGGAAGGACTTCTTCTCCACCTTGCGTATGGTCGGCTACGACGGCGCGATTTCCATCGAGCACGAAGACAGCCTGATGTCGGCGCGGGAGGGTCTGTCCAAGGCCGCCGCTTTCCTGCGCGACGCGATGATTATCGAGGAGCCGAGTGTCATGACCTGGGCGTAAGTCCAATCGCGCGTGGCCTCTCCCTTACCGGTAACCTTTCTTCGGATTGGTTACCGTATTTTTTATTTCAAAATTTTTTAATTTCTGTTAAAGTGATATTAGAATGATATGAAAAGAATTATAATCAGTGCAATTATTGCTTTAATAATTTTTGGCGGCTTGGTAGTGGCTTTTAAGTTTGGTTCAAAAGTTAACCATGAATTACCAAAAAACGAAAAAGAAAAAATTCAGATTCCCGATTATTTAAACGTGCCAATATTAATTTATCATCACGTTGATCCAGACTTACCGGCCGCGGCCAGCGCGGCCAGAACTTTTTATGTTACGCCGGCTGAGTTTGAAGAGCAGCTTAAGTATCTAAAAGAAAACAATTTCGCCACTATTACCACCAAAGATTTGGCCGCGGCCTTGGCGGGCAAAATGATTTTGCCTTTAAGGCCAGTGATTATAACTTTTGACGATGGTCTGCCTAGTCAATTCCAATACGCTTTGCCCATGTTGGAAAAATATAATTTTATCGCGACTTTTTATATTTTTACCAATCCGATTGGTTTAAGCAAAAATTATTTAACCTGGGAGCAGGTAAAAATTCTAGCGCAAAAAAACATGGAGATTGGCTCGCACACGCGTTATCATCAATATTTAGCCAAAGAAACTGATGCCGAAAAATTAAAAATAGAAATTGTTGATAGTAAGAAAAAAGTTGAAGAGGAATTGGGTCAGCCGATCACGGCTTTTGCCTATCCTTTCGGCAGCAAAAGTACCAGTACGATCGAGTTAATTAAAGCCGCCGGCTATCTTTCGGCGCGTGATATAGTCAACGGGTATAGCCACTCTCAAGACGATTTATTCCAACTCAAGGCTTATTTTGCTACCAGTGATTTTATTCGGTTCAAAAGAATAGTCGATCAACCCGGGCTTGCAACTGATGTGGCTGCTAGCTGTCAAAGGAGCCAGGATTGCGTCTTGCCGACCGAATATGCCGTGCGCTCAAATTGTCCTTACGCCGCTTTTTGTGAAAATAATAAATGCGTCGTGGCGTGTCCGATGTGGCAAAAAACTGATGACGCGCGAAAGCCGATAAGTTACCAGGTCGGCTGCCAAAAAGCTTCTGATTGCGATTGTCGAGTTTGGGCGAAAGAACAAAAATTCCGGTGCGCTTGTCTGGACAATCAATGCGTTTCGGTAATTGAATAAATTTTTGATTAAAAGACCGGTTGCCAGCCGCGTCTTTTTTGTTGTTTTAATGCGCAAAGTTGCATATTCTGTTATAATATAAATATATTTATGGAACAAAGTATTGAAAAAAAATTAGAAAAATACAGCCTGACCAGTCAAGAGGCGGCTAAGCGTCTAAAAAAATTTGGCGAGAATACGGTTTATCAGCGCCAGACGTTTAGGCCGGTTATTGCTTTCGCGAAAAAATTCAACAATCCATTGCTGATGATTTTAATTTTGACTTCCATTGTTTCATTGCTGGTAGGTGAGCACACCAATACCATTATTCTTTTGATTATGATTGTTACCTCCGCGATTTTGGAGTTTGTAAATACTTACAAATCTCAAAAAGCCGTGGAGAAATTAATTTCCAAAGTCGTTACGACGGCGACCGTGGTTCGTGATGGCAAAAAAAAGGAAATTCCGCTGAAAGATATTGTACCGGGGGATCTAATTTTTTTGTCGGCCGGCGACGTCGTGCCGGCCGATTGCCAGGTTTTAAGCAGTAAAGATTTTTTTGTTAACCAATCTTCGCTAACCGGTGAATCTTTTCCGGCCGAAAAAAAAGCCGAAACGTCTGAGCCGAAAAAATATCAGGACTCTGATTTCAAGCCGGATCATGAAAGTTTGGTTTTCATGGGAACCAGTATTACGACCGGTTACGGCACGGCTTTGGTAATTAGAACCGGCAAAAGCACCGGTTACGGCAAAATTGCCGAGCGTTTAGAGCAGCAAGAATCTAATACGGACTTTGAAAAAAATATTCGCCGCTTTAGTTATTTTATCATGCAAATCACGTTTTTCATGGTGCTATTTGTTTTTTTGGCCAATGCTTTTATGGGTCGAGGCTGGCTTAATTCTTTTATTTTTTCCATCGCCATTGCTATTGGTTTAACGCCGGAGCTTTTGCCGGTTATCATTTCGGTCTCTTTGAGCCATGGCGCGGTGTTGATGGCTAAAAAAGACGTCATTGTAAAAAATTTGCCATCAATTCAAAATTTTGGCAGCATGAACATTTTATGCACGGACAAAACCGGAACTTTGACGCAAAATCATATCGTTTTGACTAAATATGTTGATGGCTTTGGTGAGGTTTCCGACCAGGTTTTACTTTATGCTTATTTGAACAGCTTCTATCATACGGGCATTCCCAATCCTTTGGATGACGCGCTCAAAGAGTTCAAAAAGATGGCCATTAACAATTACCAAAAAATTGATGAGATTCCTTTTGATTTCGAACGCCGCCGCGGATCAATCGTGGTTCAAGACAATAGCCAGAGAATATTAATTACCAAAGGCGCGCCGGAAGAAATTTTTAAAGTTTGCCATCAATATCTGCAGCAAGAAAAAAAAGTTGATTTTGACGCCAAAATAAAAAAGAAAGTTAAAGAAAATTTTGCTCGTTTGAGCCGTGATGGGTTTCGGGTTTTGGGCGTTGCCTATAAAGATGTCAGCCAAAAAGTTGAACAGTATGAAAAGACCGAAGAAGATAAAATGATTTTTTTGGGTTTTGTCGCTTTTTTGGATCCTCCCAAGGAAACCGCGGCTAAAGCGGTGCAGGAATTGCAAAATTTGGGGATAGAAATTAAAATTTTAACCGGTGATAATGAATTACTCACGGAAAAAATTTGCCGCGAAATCGGCTTGGTTAGTGCCGGCCTGCTCACGGGCAGCGACATTGATAAGCTTAGTGATATTGAACTGCAAAACTTGGCCTTGAAGACTACTATTTTTGCCAGAATTGAGCCGGAGCAAAAGGAAAGAATTATTTTAAATTTGCGTCAAGCCGGTAAAGTTGTCGGTTATTTGGGCGATGGCATTAATGACGCGCCGGCGCTGAAAGCGGCGGATATTGGCATCTCGGTTAATAATGCCGTGGATGTCGCCAAAGAAACCGCTGATATAATTTTATTGAAGAAAAGTTTATTAGTGCTCAAAGATGGCATTATTGAAGGCCGTAAAACGTTTCAAAACACCATGAAATATATCATGATGGGTTTGAGTTCAAATTTTGGCAATATGCTTTCGATGATGGCGGCCTCCGCTTTTTTACCGTTCTTACCCATGTTGCCGTCACAAATTTTATTTAATAACTTCTTGTATGATTGCTCGCAGCTTTCACTTTCTACTGACGACGTTGATGCCGAGGATATTAAAAAACCGACCGCTTGGAGTATAAAATTCATCCGCAAATATATGTTTGTGTTTGGGCCCGTCAGTTCAATTTTTGATTTTTTGACCTTTGCTTTGATGCTGTTTGTCTTACGCGCCAATGAAAGTCAATTCCAAACCGCTTGGTTTATTGAGTCTTTAGCCACGCAGGCACTGGTCATTTACGTAATCAGAACAAAAAAGATTCCATTTATTCAAAGCTGGCCGGGCAAAATTGTTTTTTACAATGTTTTGGCCGTGGTGGCTTTGGCCTGGGCCGTGCCATTTACGCCGCTTGGGGCAATTTTGAAATTTTCACCATTGCCGCCTTTGGTTTTGATAATAATATTTATCATGGTTATAGTATATTTGCTTCTGGTTGAATTAGTTAAAATTATTTTTTATTGGTGTAAAAAAAATCGACAGATGGCCTAAGTGATTTTTGTCTGGAGGTAGTCTTAGATTTTTAAATAAATTCAAAATAGAGAACTAGTTAATTTTTTAAAAAAAGCCAGCCTCGTGCTGGTTTATTTTAAAAAAAAGAGCCGGGGGCGCTCCGTTTTTTTTGGAGCGCCTCCCGACAAATTGTCCGGCCATTCCGATCGTGTTTTCCTGTACGATCAGAAGGCCGCGAACGCGATGCCTTCGTTGGCGGCGTTGTTTTCCTTGCGGGCGGCGTTGGGGTTGAGCGTCGGCGCGGCGGTGTTCGGCGGGGCGTTGCGATGGCCGGTCATATTCTTCCGCTTCATCTTCGCGCCGGACAAATTCGTGGTGTTGGTGGTGGTTCTCATGTCAGGGTTCCCTTTCGTCCGCGGTCAAAGACCGCATTGTCGTGGGCGAATTCGCTCGCAAATTTCGCGATTCGTCGCGATTGCCAGCAAATCCAAATTGGTTAGTTGCATCATAACATAAATTGGCGAAATGTCAATACCTACCGGCTGGCAAAAGCTGATTATTGCTGGTAAACTTAATTTATTGAATAAGATATTTTAACATTAAAAATATGAAAATTTCATTTTTTGGCGCGGCCGGCGAAGTTACCGGATCTTGCACTTTAATTGAAACCGGCCAAACCAAGTTTTTGGTTGATTGTGGCATCTTTCAAGGCGAGGCATTTAGCGATCAGCGCAACCGTAATAAATTTCCATTTTTGGTTTCAGAAATTGATTTTGTTTTATTGACCCACGCTCATTTGGATCACTGCGGTCGCTTGCCCAAGTTAGCCAAAGAAGCTTTTAAGGGATCAGTTTATTGTACGGCCGCGACCGCTGATTTCGCCGAAATAATGCTTTTGGATTCCGAACGAGTCATTGCCGAAGAAGCGCAAAAATTAAATCAACCCCCACTGTACTCACAGGCTGATGTTTTAAAAATTACCAAAAATTTATCACCGCTTGAATATGGTCAAGAAGTTAAAATTAATCAGGATATAAAAATTCGTTGTCGCGATGCCGGTCATATTTTAGGCTCGGCTATTTTTGAAATTTGGATTAAGGAAGACGGCCAAGAAAAAAAGTTGGTCTTTTCCGGCGATTTGGGCAATCCACCGGCGCCGATTGTTAAAGATACGGAATTAATTGATGAAGCTGATTTGGTTTTTGTAGAATCAACTTATGGTGGCATTATTCACGAACCGGCCGATGAGCGTATATCAAAGTTGCGTTCAGCCATTATTGAGTCAGCCGGTCAGGGCGGAGTTTTAATGATTCCGGCTTTTGCTTTGGAACGCACTCAAGAGGTTTTGTATGAATTAAATGAATTAGTGGAAAATAAAGAGATTCCGGCCATGCCAATTTTTGTTGACAGTCCTTTGGCTATAAAGGCTACGGCCGTATATAAAAAATACGTAGAAATGTATGACGATGAATCAAAGCGCCTCATTGCCAGCGGTGATGATTTGTTTAATTTTCCCGGCCTGAAATACACGCCCACCGTGTCCGATTCCAAAGGTATTAACGACGTGCCCGGCGCAAAAGTAATTTTAGCTGGTAGCGGCATGTGCAATGGCGGCCGCATTCCGCATCATCTCAAAAGATATCTAAGTCACAAGCAAAATCATCTCCTGATCATTTCCTATCAGGCCGAAGGTTGTTTGGGTCGCCAGCTTTTGGATGGGGCCAAAAAAGTTTTAATTGAAGGAGAGGAAGTGATAGTTAGAGCCAAAGTATCAGCCATTGGCGCTTATTCTTCCCATGCCGATCAACCGAAATTAATTAACTGGCTTAAGGGTTTTTCTAAAACAAAACCCAAAAAAGTTTTTATTATGCACGGA
>JBAYMO010000022.1:0-25037 GCA_041663485.1 Candidatus Buchananbacteria bacterium
CTGTTTTTTAAAATTGGATTTGTGTGAACGCTCTGATCAATAAAGCATTCTCTGATCTCATTAAACTTTTTATTATCAATTATTACATCACAGTTCCCAATAAAGTATGGCATCCTATCTGCATATTGTTTGAAGACATCGATGTAACAATAATATGGGAGCTTCTCCATTAATATATAAACGGTATTATAAGTATCCGAATCGATAAAGGTGCGATTTCGTTTAAGTGCGTTTATATCTCTTAGCGTCCAAAATTTAGCTACTGGTTTATCATTTTTATTTAAGAATTTTTTATTTGGATATTTTTGAACATAATTAACTATAGTGTCAAAATCGTTTAAACGGAAAAAACCATCATCTTTTACTTTAAATTGATATTTTTGAATATAGTCATAGGTCATTCCAGCACCATCTTTTTTGTATAGAGCTATTAAAATCGGAAAAGCCATTCCACGAGAGGTGTCAGAAAATTCGTGGCTACTTATAATTATCCCATCAATTAATTTATAATTTTTGGCAAACTTTGATAACAAGGAAAAATTAGCCCTTTTAATCAAATAAGACAAGGGGTGTAATATGCAAACATAATCCGCTTGAAGTTTATCATAAGAAAGTAAAAATGACATTCCTAAATCTCTAGTTTTTATGTCAGAGTCAATTTTATCCTGAACAGAAACGTCCTTTATGGAATTACGAATTATTGATGTAGTATCATTGTATGGCGGGTTACCTATGGCTATAAGTTTTTCTTCATTTTTGATAGCTAAATTCTGACGGCAAACATTTAAAAGAGAATTCTGACAAATAAAATCTACACTATTAATTATTTTTTTTGCTTCAAAAATAGCTTTCTGATCAATATCAGCCCCAACCAATCTTTTTGCAGTATTATTTTTTGCTAAAAATGATCCATAGCCACAAGAAGAATCAAAAATTGTAAATTCTTTAATGTCCTTAATATTTTTTTGTAAAATAGAATAGGCCAAATCAACAATAATCTCAGGCGTATAGTAAGAGCCGAGATTAACAGTTTCTGTATAATTTAGATGCTTTTGGTTTCTATCCATATGATTTTATTATATCATTTTTTTCTAGTATTGATAAGAATTTTGAAAAAACCAGCATCTTGTTCGGATACTGGCTTTTCAATCGTTAAAAACCCTTATTTTACTTGGGTTCAAACTTGGTAATCTGGCGGAGAGGGTGGGATTCGAACCCACGGAGACATTGCTGCCTCAACAGTTTTCAAGACTGTCCCATTCGACCACTCTGGCACCTCTCCAAAATATTTTTTGATTTGGTAGCTTGTTTATTTATTTTACTATGCTAACTTACTGCCGAGATTTACTGAATTATTTTTTGGTTCAATCAAAATCCATCCGTCGCCTTGGCTGTTTTTAAAACCAAGAGTCAGAACTTCCGATTTGAATGGCCCAACTTGTTTTGGTCCAAGATTAACCACACAACATACTAACATATTTATAAGTTCGTCTTTGGTGTGGGCGCCTACGGCCTGAACGCTAGATTGCTTGATTCCAATCTCTTGGCCGAAATCAATTTTAAGTTTGTAGGCTGGTTTTTTAGCTTCTAAAAAATCAGAAACCTCAATAATTTTTCCAACCCGAATATCAACTTTTTCAAAATCTTCGAAAACTATGGTTTTAATCTTGTTATCCATAAATGATAAAATTTCGTTTATGGCCTGATTTAATATTTAAAATTTGGTCATTATATTTTAAGGCGTGGCAGTGCTTCAACTACGGCTTTAAACCTATAATTAGATGTTCTTTCTTTTTTTTCGACCATTTCTTTACTTGTAATTCTCTACGGTGTGTCTCTAAATAAGTATTGTAGGTTTCGGTATACACAATTTTAGCTTCACCATGCTGTTTAATCCATTCGGCTCCGTAACCCCTATTATGTCTGATAATTCTTTCATCAACGTCGCTGGTCATTCCAATATATAAACTATCATCTAGGCATCTGGCTATGTAAAAATACCATTTTTTCATGAATATATGATAATGTCTCTCGACTGCGCTCGAGACACTCGACTCATTTAACAGTTTGGTCGGAATTTCGAGCGTTAGCGAGAAATGAAGACCACGAGCGAATTTCGAACGAAAGTTCGAAATGAGTCGAGTGGCGGAGAGGGGGGGATTCGAACCCCCGGTACCTTGCGGTACACACGCTTTCCAAGCGTGCGCACTAGACCACTATGCGACCTCTCCAAAGATTTTATTTTACCTTGAAAAATTTCTTGCAGTATCTATATATTAAAGCAGAATAGTATAATTTAGTCAATTCCTTGCTTTAAACAGTCTTATCGGATAAAATTAAATTGCTAAAAAGTAACTTATGTCTAATCAAGTTGAAGAAATTAAAGCCCGCGTTGATATTGTTGATTTGATTTCTGAGTATATTCACGTAAAACCTGCAGGAACTAACAACTGGCGCGCCTTATGCCCTTTTCACAATGAAAAGTCGCCATCTTTTATGATTTCAAAAGATAAGCAGATTTGGCACTGTTTTGGCTGTTCTGAGGGCGGTGATATTTTTTCTTTCGTGCAAAAAATGGAAGGTATTGATTTTCCCGAAGCTTTGCGGCTATTGGCTGAAAAAGCGGGCGTTAAGCTTGAGCATCATGACCCTAAATTAGCTAGTCAAAAAAATAAATTAATGGATATTACTAAGCTAACCGCGGCTTATTGGCATAAAATTTTGACAGATTCGCCGGCCGGTCAGAAGGCTCGCGATTATTTAAAGAATCGCGGTGTAACCGATCAGACAATAACTGATTTTAAGATTGGATATGCGCCTGACACTTGGGACAATCTAATTAAATTTCTAAAGAGCCGTGGGTTCAATGATCAGGAAATATTTTCGGCCGGTCTGTCGGTTAAAAAAGAAAGAGGCAATGATTTTTACGATCGTTTTCGTGATCGCGTCATGTTTCCCATTAATGATTTGCATGGCAGCCCGATTGGTTTTTCCGGCCGGACTTTAAAAGTTGACGAAAAAATGGGCAAATATATCAATACGCCGCAGACTATGATTTATAATAAAAGTCTAGTCCTTTTTAATTTGGATAAAGCCAAACAAGAAATAAAAAAACAAGACCTGGCAATTATTGTTGAGGGTCAGATGGATTGTATCTCGGCCTATGCCGCCGGCACGGCCAATGTTATTGCTTCTTCGGGTACAGCTTTTACCGAAGATCAAATTTCAATTTTGAAAAGATACACCAATAATTTAGCCATTTCTTTTGATATGGATCAGGCTGGTGAATCGGCGGCTAAGCGCGGTATTGATTTAGCCTTAGCTCAGGAAATGAATGTTAAAGTCATTGTTTTGCCATCGGGCAAGGATCCGGATGAATGCATTAAAACCAATCCGCAGCTTTGGTTTGGCGCTGTGGCCAACGCCAAAACAATCATGGAATTTTATTTTGAAAAAACTTTTTCCAAATTTGATATTAGCCAAGCTGAGGGTAAAAAAGCGGCCGCAAAAATTCTTTTGCCCATGATTACCAAAATGAACAACAAAATTGAACAGACGCATTGGCTGCAAAAATTAGGTGAAGCCTTAAGTGTTTCTGAACAAATTTTGCGAGAAGCATTGCCTGGCGGCAAGATTAAAAAACCGTCGTTGCCAGCCGCGGCGGTGATAGCTGGCAAAGACCGCAAGCAAATGTTGGATCAACAATTATTGGCTATTGTTCTGAAATATCCGCACCATTTGTCCTTTTTGATTGATAATTTACCTAACCAAATTATTACTGACCAAGCAGTCCAGGAGCTTTACAAAAAGTTAATAATCTATTATACTGAGAGTATTAATGGTGAAAGCCAAAAGTTCAACTATCAAGAATTTCATCAAATTGTTAAAAATGAAGGCCTGGATCAAATAGCTGATAAACTCGTTCTCTTGGCGGAGAAGGATTTTTTTGATTTTGACTCCGACGCTATTCGAGAAGAATTAGTGCAAGCCATTAATCAATGTAAGCGGTACTATTATCGTTTACGCTTTAAAGAAATTGAAGATAAGTTGAGGCTATGTACTCAAATTGGCCGAAAGGATCAAGAAGCTATCTTGATGCAAGAGTTCAACGAGGTTACTAGCGCTTTAAATTTATTAGAATAAAGCTGATGGCCGTTACGGCCGTTGGCTAAAACTTAACCTATGGCTAATAAGAAAAAAATTTCTAGCCAAAAAAAGACTAAGAAAAAAGTGATCAAAAAAATTATCAAAAAAGTTAAGAAGGCGGTAAAAAAGAAAGCAGCCAAGGCGGTTGTTGTGGCCAAGGTTAAGGCGTTTTTAGATAATGAAACCATTGATCGTTTGATTAAAAAAGGTCAGACGCGGGGGTTCATTACGGAAAACGAAATTCTCCACACTTTCTCCGAAGTAGAGGAGTATGTGGATGATTATGAAAAGTTTTTGAATAAAATTGATAAACTGGGTTTGGCGGTAGTGGAGACCGATGTGGGTATGCTGTCAACTAAAGAGAGACGTCAGGAAGTTTTGGAAAAAATTGGTTTAGGCAGTAAGCAAAAAAAGAAGATTGATATTTCCGATATTTCGGCTGATTCAATTCAGATGTATTTGCGAGAAATTGGTAAGGTGCCGCTTTTGGTTTCGGAAGAAGAAATTTCTTTAGCCAAAAAATCCGAACGCGGTGATCGGGAAGCCCAAAGGCGATTAATTGAAGCGAATTTGCGTTTAGTCGTATCTATCGCCAAACGTTTCACGGGTAAGAGCTTGTCATTATTGGATTTAATTCAAGAAGGTAATATTGGTTTATTTCGCGCCGTGGAGAAGTTTGATTATCGTCGTGGTTATAAATTTTCGACTTATGCGACGTGGTGGATTCGTCAGGCTATTACCCGAGCTTTAGCCGATCAATCTCGAACCATCAGAATTCCGGTTCACATGGTTGAAACTATTAATAAATTTAAACAGGCTGAACGCCAATTGATTCAGGATTTGGGTCGCGAACCGTTGCCGGAAGAAATTGCGGCGGAAATGCATGAACCGCTTGACAAAGTTTTACATATCATTAAAATTAGTCAAGACACTATTTCCATTGAAACTTCCGTCGGTGAAGACGATGAGGATAGCACTTTGGAAGATTTTATTGAAGATGTCAGAACCGTTACGCCGGATCGGGCGGCCGCGCTGGAACTTTTGCGAGATTACGTGGCTGAGGTGATAAAAGATTTGACGCCAAGAGAACAAAAGATTTTGGAAATGCGTTTTGGTCTCAAGGATGGCGTGGCCCATACGCTGGAAGAAGTCGGTCAGGAATTTGATGTTACTCGCGAAAGAATCAGACAGATTGAAGCTAAAGCTCTGGAAAAGATTGGTAAGCATAGTCTAATTGACAAACTAAAAGATTATTAGATAGAATTTATTTAAAGATTCCAGAACTCAGAGGTAGCTCAATTGGCAGAGCAGTTGGCTGTTAACCAATTGGTTGTGGGTTCGAGTCCCACCCTCTGAGTCCTGGAATTTTTTTTATTTTATTTTTAAAAATCAATTGGCAGAGTCCCGCCCAGCGGGATTAACCAATTGGTTGTGGGCTGAGCGCAGCGAAGTCCCGCCAGGCGGTGATTCGAGCCCAATCCCTAGTAAAAAAATTTTAATAAAAAAATAGCCAATAAATTTTGGCTATTTTTTGTTTAGTGATTATTTGATGTAAACTTTTTGATTTTTCAAGTGCAATTCAGTTTTGATACAATTTAAAATTTCTCTTTTCTCATCTCTAGTGCCTTCTTGTAATAAATATTTGGTATATTCTTTAATGTTTACTTTTGGTGTTTTGATTTTACCTTTTGGATCGGTTTTCAAAATTAAGTTATTGAATCTTTGATACCTGCCCATTTCTTGTTTCGTTTTGTGCAAGGTTTCAGCTTCACTAAGATCAACTTTGTTAATTATTTTACCAGCTGATTAATCAACTCCTCCTCTTTCTGGTGTAAGCTTCTTGGCAGAAGTGATCATGATATTTGGTGCAGTGGTAGTAAGCATAACGCTTAATGAATCCGCCAGAGACCCTTTTTAACCTTACAGAAAATTGGTTCATGACCAACTGTCGGAGTTTAGGATTTTTTATTTATTTGACTTAAAAAATATTTTTTGAACATTAAAATACAATTTCGCAAAGTAACATAGCGTCTTTTTTTTGGCGTTTTTTGTTATTTAAGTTAACTCCATAGATTATTGACACCATTGTTGAACAGTGATATTTTAACTTGAAGGCAAAAAGCCTTTGCAATGTACAATACAACCGAATAAGGAGGTAACCAAGCTATGGCTACGGAACGTTCAGCGTCTGAAGTCAAGGCACGGTGCAAGTCCGTATTGGATAAGCCGAAGCTGATCCATTTGGTTCAGCAAAGCAACAGTCCGACTGCGGCTTATACCGTTGTTTTGGCGGAAACCGGAAGCGGCGAATTGGCGAAAGCCGGCCGTTGGCTCGCCGTATTGCGGCGAGATTACCCTGAAGAGTACGAGAGTATCATTGTTTCAACCAACCCATGCCAGGCTAAGACAGCAAGGCAGGAACAGGAGAAAGTGTCATGAGAAAGATTCTCGCAGAACCGCATTTGGGCATTAGCGCCCGAGAGCTGGCGCAGCATGATAGCGAAAAGTTGACCGTCAGCGGCGCTGTCCACAAAGTCCGTCAATTCGGAGGATTATGCTTCGTCGTCATTCGTGACGGCAGGTCGCTGATTCAGTGCAAGGTCGAGTCCGAAAACATCTCGATTAGGCCTGAATCGTATGCCGAAGGCAATTACGTCTCTGCTACTGGCATATGCCGAAAGGAAGAACGTGCTCCTCATGGAGCGGAGATCGAATTGGAAAGCATGGAGGTTCTTTCAAGGCCGGCCGAAGAGATGCCGTTCAGCATCAATCGCAGGGTTCTCAAAGCCAGCCTGGATACCAACCTGGACCATCGGCCGATCAGTCTTCGCCACCCTGTACAGCAGGCGATTTTCGCCATTCAGGCGGCAATAGGCCAGCTCTTTCGGGAGGCTTTGACTCGAGCCGGATTTACCGAAATTCATACGCCGAAATTGGTTTTTGCCGGAGCAGAAGGCGGTGCCAACGTGTTCAAGCTTGACTACTTCGGCAGACAATTGGTCTTGGCGCAGTCGCCCCAGTTCTACAAGCAGATGATGGTTGGCGTTTTCGGACGGGTTTTTGAAGTTGGGCCGGTTTTTCGGGCCGAACCTCATGAAACCGCTCGTCATCTCAACGAATATACTTCCATGGACTTCGAGATGGGGCCGATTGCGGGATTTGAAGACGTGATGCAGGTCGAGACCTATCTGCTCAATTACGTCTTTACCCGGCTGACGGAAGTTTGCACTGCAGAATTGGAACTGCTCAATGTCGTCGTACCTACAATCGGCGATATTCCCACTCTGCGGATGTCCGAGGCATTAGAGATCGTTGCTCATAAGCATGAGATATCGGATCGGAATGATCTGGACGGCAAGAGCGAGAAGATTCTCTGCGAGCATGTCTTGGCTGAAACGGGTAGCGAGTTCGTATTTGTTACGCACTATCCGACGGCCAAGCGTCCGATGTATGCGATGGAAGATCCCGAGGACGCAACGGTCACATTGAGCTTTGACTTGCTGTTTCGGGGGCTTGAAGTCACCACCGGTGGACAGCGAATTCACGACTACGTCATGCAGGTCAAAAAGCTTCGGCGTTTCGGGTATGACCCAGTCGAGTTTGAGCCGTATTTGCAGATTCATAAACACGGCATGCCTCCGCATGGCGGACTGGGACTTGGCCTGGAGCGGCTGACTATGCAGCTTCTAGGTTTGTTGAGTATCAAGGAAGCGGCGTTGTTCCCCCGGACGATGAGTCGGGTAACTCCTTAGGAGGATGAAACCATGTTCAACTTTGGAAATACTCGGTATAACCGGCAGGAACAGATGCCGGAATGGGGCGTTGAGCGTCAGCGGCTTCTGATTGGAGCGCGCGTCGTAGTGGTCGGGGCCGGTGGAGTCAAGTCGACTTTGCTCATGTCCCTGGTTGCCGGAGGCATCGGCCATATCAGGCTTATTGAGTTTGACAGGGTCGAGCTGTCCAATCTAAACCGCCAGATTCTTTATCGGACTTCCGATATCGGATTGGCCAAGGGACAGGCCAGCCTGAAGACGTTGCAGGATCTTAATCACGAAGTGACGATCGAACTGGTTGAGGAGAAGGTGGTCGAGTCAAACATCGACGATCTATTCAGAGGATTCGATTTTGTTGTCGAGGGAGGAGATTCACCTGCCGGTCGTAACTTGGTGAATGAGTATTGCCTTGCTGCGGGACAGCCGTTTGTTCATGCATCGGCCCAGTTTTCCTACGGCTATGTGTTCAGCGTCATACCGGCAGAGAAGACCGCCTGCTTTGCTTGCTTTTTTCCGACTGACCATACTCGGAAAGAGCATACTGGAGCAGTGCCTGTCAACGTCCTTTCAACCTCAATTGCAGGCAGTCTTGGAGCCGTGGAGGTTTTCAAATGGTTCCTTGGCTACCGTGACCGAATGGTCGTCAATCGTCGCCTGTGTTTTAGCTCCTTGCTCTTGAGCGAAGAGTTCGAGTATCAGGATCAGCCGAGACGGCCGGATTGTCCTGTTTGTTCACGCTACTATAAGTAGCAATTCGGTCGCGGAGATTCGTCCCCGCGACCGTCTTTTTTTTATTGATAATTTATGATAATATATAAAAAAGTGTCCCCCTGTCCGTAAAGACGAACGAGGGGGACGAGATATGGCATGGGGTGTTCGGGAAGCGACGCTTAGCCGTCGCAGGCCGCGAAGCCGGAAATCGTGTCGCCGTTGATGGTGAGCTTGTGGCGAACGCTCTGCAGCGCGGGAATCTGCCCGAAAACATGCTCGGCCGACATTGCCTGAACCGTGGATTTGCCGGCGAGACCTTCCGCCAAGCCGCGAAGTCTGATGGTACGCATGATCTGCACTCCTGTGGTTGATGTTGGCTTATAGCCGTGTACGATGCTCATTTGCCCGCTGCCGTTTCACCTCCTTTCTGTTGATGGCAAATGTAGATATATATTATATATCAAGTCGTTAATTTGTCAAATAAGCCAAAAAATAATGAAATTACAAATATTAGGATCAGGCGGCTTTCTGCCGATACCGCGCGCCACTTGTCAGTGCCGAATTTGCAAAAAGGCAAGGCAAGAAGGCGGTCTTTATTGGCGCAGAGGTCCTGCTTTATACCTTAATGATGTAAACGTTTTAATTGATACTCCCGAAGATATCAATGAGTCTTTGAATTTCAATGAAGTCAATAATGTAGATACAATTATTTATACCCACTGGCATCCTGATCACACCCTGGGCTATCGCGTAATTGAAACTATTTGCGATCAGGATTTTTTTAAGAAGAAAAAAACAGTTAAAGTTTATATTCCAAGCTATGATTGGAACAATTTTAAGAAATTTGTTACCGGATTATGGTATTTAGAATCTCGCGGCTATGCAGAAATCAAAAAAATTCCCAGCAAAGGCTTGAGAGTAAAGGGTATTCATATTAAGCCTATAAGGCTTAAGAATACCACCTTTTCAGCATTTATGATTACTCAGCAAGGTAAGAAGACTTTGCTTTGTCCCGATCATTCCATGAGCTTGCCGATGAGGGATGAATACAAAAATGTAAGTTTGTTAATAATTAACATGGGATTTTTTGATGATAATCTAAAGGGGTTGAAAAAAATGCCTTTGGATCATCGGTTGAGAAATAGTACCGGCTTCGAAAAAGATAATCTGAGGATTATCAACGAGCTTAAACCGAAGAAAACAATCTTGATGCACATAGATGAAAAATTTAATCGAAGCAATGATGATCTTAATATTCTAGAGGGAAAATATAAGGACTTGAATATAAAATTTGCCACTGATGGCTTGCAAATAAAAATTTAATTATTTAATAGTTATAAATAAATATAGCCCGTCAGCAAAGCTAAGTTGCTGACGGGCTTTTGTGCTACACAGTGAGCGAAGTGGGATTCAGATCGGCTAATTCTGGCAGAAGGAAGATTCCGTCTCGGCGAATTAGGACATCGTCGAAATAAATATCGCCTCCGCCGGAATTTGCCGTTTGGTCTAAAACCAGATCCCAATGGATGCCGCTTTGATTTCCGTTGAATGCGGCTTTGTAGGAGTTGCCCGGAGTAAGGTGGATGCTGCCACTCATTTTCTCGTCAAACATAGTGTCGCCAACAGTCCGAGTAATTACGGGGTTGACTCCGAAGGCGAACTCGCCGACATATCGAGATCCTTCGTCAGTATCTAATACGGTCTCGAGGCTGTGAGAATTGCCTAGTCGGCAGTGGGCAGAGACAATCCTTCCATTGCGAAAGGAAAGGCTGATGCCGTCGTATGCTCTGCCCTGGTAAATTGAAGGCGTGTTGTAGGCTATGTTGCCATTGACGCTTTCCTTTACCGGTGCAGTAAACACTTCTCCGTCAGGCAGGTTGCAGTCCCCGGCGCATTTTCTGGCTCCAATACCTTTGATGCTGAAAGATACGTCGGTGTCTGGGGCAGTAACTCGTACGCGGTCAGTCCGTTGAATTAAATCAACTAGCGGATCCATTGCAGTGCTCATCTTTCCGTAGTCCACTTCAACGCAGGCTTGGAAAAAGAAGTCCTCAAAATCCCCAGTTGACATTCCGGCGGATTGCGCTAGGGCGGAGGTGGGCCATTTGCCGGAACACCATTTGGTATGGTGAACCCGGTATTGGTAATGTACCTTACCTAGCCAGTTGGTTTGAAACAGTGCCATCTTTTCTTCAGGTACGTCTTTGAGTTCAAGAGTGTTGTCCGGCGCCCTCAAGCTGATGTACGCACTGGCTTGTCTCATCTGTTGGAGTTCGGCTTCGGCAATAACGTCAATTTCTCGTGCAGTTGCCTGCAGTAGAATCGCCCGCAGAGTCATCCAGCTTTTCTGCCATACAATAGGATGGCCGCCTGCCAGTTGGACGCTTGCGACCAAAGCCTCGATCATCAGTTGCGGAATGTCAAAACACTCGATGATTACGATATCGCTGGGCACCACGTGAGTTGAATGCCTGACTAACAAATCGGCTAGTCTTGAGAATCTGGTATCCATGGTTATCTCCTATTTCAAGGTTCGTTTATTGTTTGTGTTATATCTTATTCTTTAATAATAGAATTGTCAAAAAAATAAAAGCCACTCCAAAAGGAGTGGGCTGGTGTGTGGAAATGACTTTTCGCAGGATGCACCTTACCCGCTGAAGCAATAAAGAGCGATGAAAAGAACGATTCCGACTATTATCATGATCCATAGCCACGTCGGTTTCACTTCACGTCTTGCTTCGTCTTCAAGGTCATACAGTTCCTGCTGTTCTGGTGTACGGATTATTCTCCGATGTTCTTCTGCCGGGTCAACATTTGGCATCTTCTTTTCTTTCATCTCTTGGTTGTCGTATTGGCCGGGAAAAATTACTTAACAATATATTAGTATTTTATTGATATTTATGTAAGATATAGGTATGGTATAAATATTTAAGATGAATCAAGCTTGAGACACAAAATTTACTTATGTTTATACTGTCGCATTTTATTTTTGAAAAGGTGATCGATTCTCGGTAAAAGCCATCGCTCAAAGACCCCTAAAAACCTCAGAAGTTTTGGTTCCAGGCTCTAGTGCGGAGTCCTGGAATTTTTTTTGTTTTATTTTTAAAAATCAATTGGCAGAGTCCCGCCCAGCGGGATTAACCAATTGATTTTTTGCTTCTCGGTTCGATTTGTGTTATAATAAAAAAGCGGTTCAATTTAATTTTATTTGTCAGTTCTATGAAGACGGTGAAGACGGCGGCAAATATGATCCTGATAATTGAAGACGAGAAATCTTTGGCTCGAGCTCTGGAATTGAAGCTAACTCGCGCGGGTTTTTCGGTTAAAAAAGCACTTAATGGTTTGGATGGCCTTTCAGTTTTAGAGCATAGTAACTGTTCCCTGGTTTTATGTGATTTAATCATGCCCAAACTGAATGGTTTTGAGTTTTTAATGGCTCTCAAGACCAAAAAAATAAAAACGCCGGTAGTAGTACTGACTAACTTGGGTCAACCGGAGGACGAAAAACGGGTGCGCGATCTTGGCGCAGTCGCTTTTTTTATTAAGTCCAATACCACTATCAGCCAGGTCGCAGATTTTGTTAGCAAGTATTTAAAAGTTTAAAACAAAAATTAAAAATAGATCAGTCGACAGTCAATAGTTTTGCCTGGGCAGTGGTGGTTAAAATTAAATTTACTTGGTAATTTCAGGAGTAGAAAATTTAATTTTTAATTAAATAAAAATAAAATGAAAAATCCGGAAAAAAATAGTTTGTCTGATGATTTAAGTTTAATATTGGATAACATTAATGACGCTATTTTTATTCATGACCAGAAAGGTCATTTTTTGTTAATTAATGATGAAGCCTGTCGGAAATTGGGTTATCAAAAAGAAGAGTTGCTAAAGTTAGGGTTGGCTAAACTTGATTCTCCGAAATTTTCTAAATTAGCGCCGCAAAGAATGAAAGAACTTGAAGATAAGGGTAAACTAATGTTTGAAAGTGAGCATGTGACTAAAACTGGCCAGCTCATACCCGTGGAGATTAGTGCCAAGATCATTAAATTTAATGGCCAATCGGTAATTCTCAGCGTGGCTCGAGACATAACCCAACGCCGACAAATTGAACAAGAAGCAAAGAGGCAGCAAGAAGAACAGCAAACAATATTTGATTCAATTCCGGCCTGGATTTTTTACAAGGATACTGAAAACAGATTCGTAAAAGTTAATCAGGCTTTTTGTGAAGTCATGGGTAAATCCAGGCAACAGTTGGAGGGTAAATCCATGTTTGAACTTTATCCTAAAGATCAAGCCGAAGCTTTTGGGCGAGATGATAAAGCCGTGATAAAGTCCGGCCAGGTCAAAAGGGGTATTATTGAATCCATGAATTCACCCCAAGGTTTGCTTTGGGTTAAAACTGACAAAATTCCCTATCATAATCCCCAAGGTAAAATTATTGGTGTGATTGGTTTTACGGTGGACATCACCGAGCAAATAAAGTTTGAAAATAGTATTAAAGAAGCCCGGGAGTTTTTAAATAATATAATCAATGCTGTCTCTGATCCGATTTTTGTTAAAGACAGCCAACATCGCTGGGTGGTTTTAAATGATGCTTTATGCAAATTTTTAGGTCAGCCGCGGGAAAAATTGATTGGTAAATCTGATTATGATTTTTTTCCTAAAAAAGAAGCGGATGTTTTTTGGCAAAAAGATGAAGAAGTTTTTAGTCAAGGCTGGGAAAATATTAATGAAGAAGATTTTACCGATGCCAAAGGTGTGACGCACACCATTTCTACTAAAAAAAATATTTACATTAATAACCAAAAGAAAAAATTTTTGGTTGGTATTATCAGGGATATAACCGAGCAAAAGAAAGCCGAGGAGAAATTAGCGGAGCGCGCCGAAGAACTGGAAAAATTGAATAAATTAATGGTTGGCCGAGAATTGAAAATGATTGAATTGAAAGAAAAACTGGAAAAATTATCTAAATAAATTTATGAAAAAGATTATTATACTTTTACTTTTAATATTTTTGGCAGCCATGGCCGCTGGGGGATATTTTTTACATAAATATTCGGCCACAAAATCTTTGGGAAAAATTAATTTTGGCTATGAGGCGTGGATTGGAGTTATGCCCTATGTTGTGGCTTATGAAAAAGGATTTTTTGACGAGCAGGGGCTTGAGGTGGAGCTGATATACGAAGAAAGCTATGATCAGGAAATTGCTCATTTACTTTCCGGCCGGGTTGATTTCATCGGCGACTTTGCTTTAGTTGATGTTGTCCGAAGCGTCAGTGAAGGTAATGATTTGAAAGTAGTTTTAGCGACCGATTATTCCAATGGTGGTGATGGCATCGCCGCGAGAAAAAATCTTAAAGAGATTAAGGATCTCAGGGGAAAAAAAGTGGCGGTGGAAAAAGATACTTTAAGCGAATATCTGCTTTATGATGCTTTAAAGAAAAATGGGCTTTCTCTGGCTGATGTATCTGAGATAAATTTATCGGCTCCCGAAGCGGCCCAGGCTTTTATTGATGGTAAAGTGGACGCGGCCGTTACTTATGAACCGGATTTTACTAAAGCCATTGAACAAGGGGGCGGTTGGCGTCTGTATACTTCGGCGCAATCATTAGGTTTAATTACCGATGCTTTAACTTTTAGAGCTGACTATGTCGAGAATAATCCGGAAAAAGTAATCGCGGTGATTAAGGCTTATATTAAGGCTATAGATTTTGTTCGAGCTCAGCCCGAGGAAGCTTATAGAATTTCCGCCAAGTATTTTAATTTGACGCCGACTGATTTAAAAAAACAAATAGCGGGAATAAAATTTTTGACCAAAGCCGATAATTTGGAGGCTTTCAATTACCAGACCAGTCTGGATTCCTTGCATGGAGCAATTATGCGTGCGAATAGTTACTTGCTTGAGAGCAAAACTATAAAAAATAAAATTGATTCTACCGATATTTTAATGCCAAGATTTATTAGAGATATAGAAGATAATATTAATTAACCATTGAATTGTGTGTCAATAAAAATAAAACTTATCTTAGTTATAGTTTGTGTTTTGTTAGCGGTAGGCGTACTGATGGGTCGGGTGATTAATCTATTGAATAACTACAAATTGACGGAAAATGCTTTTTTGGAGGTTAAAAACACAATTGATTATTCCAGTCAATTGGTTAATTTGTATTTAGGCCAGGCGCAAAACAGTCTTAATGGTTTGGCGGCCAACCCATTATTGATTGAGATTTTGACCAGCAAAGATCCAAAACAAATTAATCAACTTTCCGAAGAGCTAACTATTATTAATGGAAACATTCAAGCCTTGGAGAATATTTTAGTTTTTGAGGTTAATGATTCGCGCTGCGTGGTGGTTGCGTCTAATCGTGAAGCCGCTTCAATTATTGGTCATGATCTTTCCGATCGTGACTATTGCCAAGGACTATTAAAAACTCAGGACACTTATTTATCTACGGCCTATATTGGTTCGGTGGCCAAGGCGCCGGTTTTGGCCATCGTAGTTCCGTTAAGAAGCCAAGAAGGAAAGATACTCGGCTTTGTTTTGGGGTCCATTAATCTGACCGAACTTCGTAATTATCTTTGGGATTTGCAGGAAAACAGTTGGCTGGTGCTGCTTGATCGTTCTGGTGTGCCATTTTTGGATACCACTAAAAAGTTGGAAACGCTGGACAATCCATTAACTTCATTTGAGAGTGAAACCATCAGCCGACTTTCTAACGGTGAAAAGGAAGGATATTTTCAAGATCAGAACAGTTTTGTCGGCTACCAATTTGATGGATCAATTACCGTGATTTATAAAAAATCAGCCGCTAAAATGGTGGATCTTCTAAATGTTTTGAGTTTAACTGTGGTTTTGGCTCTTTTAGTGACCATGTTTTTTACGGCCGTGGTTACTTATCTTTTTATTGATCAAATTGTCAAGAGAATTGCTCGTCTTAGTCGCGTGGCTGAAAAAATTGCTGGCGGAGATCTTGAGGCTAAACTGAAAAAGAGTGATCTGCTGGCCAGGGATGAAACCGGAATCTTAGCCAGAGCCTTTAATGAAATGTCAATCAAGCTCAGCGATATCTATAAGAATTTGGAGAAAAAGGTCAAAGAAAGAACAGAAAAATTGGAAAAATCGGAAATGGAATTGAAAAAAACCTTGGCCGTTTCTGAGCGCGCCAATAAATTGATGGTTGGTCGTGAGCTGGAAATGATAAAATTAAAGAAAGAGAACGAGGAATTAAAAAAGTCTGTAAACAATAAATAGCATGTTAGGATTATAATTTGGCATTTTTAACATTGAGATATGTTTAAATTATCGATAAATAAATTTTTACTAAGGCAGAAAGTAGCCTTGTTGGTTATTTCAACCGGGTTGCTAACCAGTGTAGTCATCTGCGGGGCAGTGTTTTGGTATTTAGACAGAATGCTGGTGGAAAACAAAAAGACGGAAATTACCCAACTGACTATTGAACAATCTCACGAAAGCAATTTGGTGTTTGCTAATCACCAATTGTTTGCTAAAATGCTGGGGACACGAACTCGGGTTAAGGAGTTTTTGCTGGATCAATCTGAGACTAGAAAGTCTGAGTTGGCGGGGATATTTTCTGAATACGTTCAAGGTGATAAAAAGTATTTAGCCATATACTTGTTAGATCAAAATGGTAATTGTTTGATTTCGACCGATCCGCGTTTAGCGGGTCAGAATTTCAATTCTTTTGCTTATTTTCAAACCACCATTAAGGGTCAGCCGGCAATTGATGCCTTGGTTGGCCCAATCACTAAGCAATTCGGTTATTATTTTTCTTACCCGGTTTTAGCTGATGATAAAAAAGTAATTGGCGTATTGGCCGTCAAGATTGATTCGGGCGACATTGAGTTGCCTATTGTAACTAGTGAAGTTATAAAAAGTAGCGTGTCAATGCTGGCTGACGCGTCAGGGGTAATCGTGGCTTCCAGCCAATCCGATCGGTTGTTTAAAAGTTTGGGGGTTCTATCCGAGTCAGAACAGGCAGAGATTGTCCAGTCAAGTAAATTTTTTAATAAAAATATTAGTCCTTTGCAATACGACTCAGTCCAGCAGATTATTCGCCGCTATGATAAACAAGAAGTGATTGAGCTTTACGATCCGATTGATGGCGATCAAGAGATGCTGAGTATTCTTAAGATCGGTGACCTGCCTTTTTATTTAATTACCGAGACTAGATTAAAAAATGTTACGCAACAAGCTTACGCCACGGTCGGTATGGTGCTTTTTATAATTTTGATTGGTTTGTTTGTAAAGTCAACCTTAATCTATAACTTCATCAAAGTTTTTTTAAGACCCCTGGATCAATTCCAATTGTTTTTTAAAGGTATTAGCCGGGGAGATTTTTCAAAAAGAATTACTGTTAAAACTAAGGATGAGTTTACTGATTTAGCGGATTCTTTTAATAAAATGGCAGAAGATTTGGATGATTTATACCAGAACTTGGATAAAAAAGTTAAAGAACAAACCAAGGATATCAGTCAGCGAGCCAAGGAGTCGGATAATCAAAAGCAGGCCATTCTAAATATTTTAGAGGACGTGGAAGAAGAAAAAAATAAGACCGAAGTATTGGCCAAGGATCTGGAAAAATTCAAATTAGCGGTAGCCAATGCCTCTGATCATATTGTTATTACCGACGCCGATGGGATTATTTTGTATGCCAATCAAGGAGCGGAAAAGATTACGGGATTTACCGCCAAAGAAATTGTCGGGACCAAGGTCGGTAGTAAGCAAAATTGGGGCGGATTGATGAGTAATAGTTTTTATGATAATCTTTGGCAAACGATTAGAATTAAGAGAAAGAATTTTATTGGTGAGCTTAGCAACCATCGTAAAAACGGGGAAAACTATCAAGTCAACGTCAGCATCTCGCCGATTCTAAATAACCGGAATGAAGTGGAATTTTTTGTTGACATTGAGCACGATATTACCAAGGAAAAGCAAATTGACCGGGCGAAGACGGAATTTGTTTCCTTGGCGTCTCATCAGTTGCGTACGCCTCTTTCGGCCATTAATTGGTTTGCCGAAATGCTTTTATCTGGCGATGCTGGAAAATTAAAAAAAGAACAGGCGGAGTATTTAAAAGAAATTTACCAAAGCAACCAAAGAATGGTTGAGTTAGTTAACGCTTTGCTGAATGTCTCGCGCCTGGAACTTGGGACTTTTATGATTGAGCCCGAAGATGTGGATATTGTTGAAATCAGCCGCAGTGTTTTAAGCGAATTATCGTCGCTGGTGGCTAAGAAAGAAATAACGCTCAAGAAATCTTATAGCAAAGAAATACCTAAGACCTTAAAGCTGGATCAGAAACTTACCAGAATTATTTTCCAAAATTTATTATCTAACGCTATTAAGTATACGCCGGAGAAAGGCCAGGTCGATTTGAGCATTGGAGTTGAGGGCAAAAATTTATTAATTAAGGTGGCGGATAACGGCTATGGTATTCCGACGGGACAGCAGGAAAAGATTTTTACCAAATTATTTCGAGCTGATAATGTGCGTGAAAAAGATGCCGAGGGTACGGGCTTGGGCTTATATATCGTTAAATCAATTCTCAATCAAAGCGGGGGAAAGATTTGGTTTGAATCAATTGAGGGTAAGGGAACGACATTTAACGTAACTATTCCTTTAACCGGCATGAAGAGTAAGGTCGGTACTAAAACTATTGATTAAATAATAAGATTAATTATATGGCACAGGGTAAAAAGACAATTCTCGTAGTAGAAGATGAAAGACCGCTGCAATCGGCAATTAAAATTAAACTGGAAAAAAATAATTTTGAAGTCGTAACTGCCCGCAGCGTTTCCCAAGCCTTGGGTTTAATGGAAGATATTAATAAAATCGACGTTATTTGGCTGGATCATTATTTGCTAGGCAAAGAAAATGGTTTGGATTTTGTGGCCAAAATAAAGAACGACAAAAATTGGAAAAAAATTCCGGTTTTTGTTGTTTCTAATACGGCGACAGATGAAAAAGTAAAAAATTATTTAAGTTTGGGAATAGAAAAATATTACATAAAATCAAATTATCGATTGGATAATATAGTTAGTGATATCAATAATTTTTTGAAATATGAAAAATAAAAAAACTATTTTGGTTGTTGAAGATGAAGCTTCATTAAGAAAAGCCATTCGTGAGAAATTTGTCACCCTGGGATATAATGTTTTAGAAGCCAAAGACGGTCGCGAGGGAGTAGTCACGGCTTTAAGTCAGCATCCGGATTTGATTTTGCTGGATGTGATTATGCCGGTTATGGATGGTTTGAGCGCCCTAAAGGAAATTCGTCAAGATCCGTGGGGAAAAACCGCTAAGATAATTATTTTAACTAATCTAAGCGACAATGAAGATGTGACCAGGGCCATGAGTCAAGGCACCCACGATTATTTGGTAAAATCTAATTGGAAAATTGATGATATCGCCAAGATCGTCAAGAAAAAGATTGGTTAATGGCCGCGGCTCGGCCGGTTTTTTAGTATAGTCAGTAATTGACTTTTTATTTTTTTGTGAGTAAAATAAGAGGATAAATTATAATTTTTATGTCTAATCAAAAAATTACTACCCGAAAAGACGACTACTCACAATGGTATCTGGACGTCATCGACGCGGCTGATTTGGCCGATAATTCGCCGGTGCGCGGTTGCATGGTGATAAAACCTTATGGTTTTTCGCTTTGGGATAATATCAAAAATGTTTTGGATAATAAAATCAAAGCCACGGGCGTGGAAAATGCTTATTTTCCCTTATTTATTCCTAAGAGTTTTTTTGAAAAAGAAGCTGAGCACGTTCAAGGTTTTGCTAAAGAGTGTGCGGTAGTGACCCATCATCGTTTAGAGCTGGATAAAAAAACTGGAAAATTGATTCCGGCCGGACCCTTGGACGAGCCGTTGATCGTGCGGCCGACTTCGGAGACTATAATTTACGACATGTATTCAAAATGGATTCAATCATATCGTGATTTGCCAATTTTAATAAATCAGTGGGCGAATGTGGTCAGATGGGAGATGAGAACTAGATCATTTCTAAGGACCATGGAATTTCTCTGGCAGGAAGGCCATACGGCTCACGCCACCAAAATTGAAGCGGAAAATCGTGCTCAGGAAATGTTGCAAATTTATATTGATTTTGTTCAGGATTATTTGGCCATACCGGTTTTATCGGGGAAGAAATCTGAATCAGAAAAATTCGCTGGAGCCGACACAACCTATTGTATTGAAGCTTTAATGCAGGACGGTAAGGCGTTGCAGGCCGGCACGTCTCATATGCTGGGTCAAAATTTTTCTAAAGCTTTTAATATTTCTTTTCTTGACGATCAAGGTGAAAGCCAATTCGCTTGGCAGACCAGTTGGGGCGTGAGCACGCGAATTATCGGTGCTTTAATTATGGTGCACAGTGACGATCAAGGTTTGGTTTTGCCGCCTAAGATCGCGCCGATTCAAGTAGTTATAATTCCGATTTTTAAAGACGAAAAAGAAAAGCAGTCGGTTCTTAAGGTGGCTCAGACTCTAGCCGAGAACTTAAAGAAAAAAAATAATTTGGCCGTCAAAATCGATGAACGCGATTTACGTCCCGGGGTGAAATTTTTTGAATGGGAGAAAAGGGGCGTACCCATCAGAATTGAAATCGGTCCTAAGGACGTGATGAGTAAGTCGGTGGTAGTAGCGCGGCGCGATACGGGCGAAAAAATAATTATCAAGACCTCGGCCGTAGTAAAAACAGTTAATGAACTTTTGGAAAAAATTCAGAGTCATCTTTTTGATAAAGCCAAAAAATTTATGGCGGATAACTCTCATCAAGTAGATACCTGGGAAGAATTTGAAAAGATTATGTCTAACCGAGGTGGTTTTGTCTATGCGCCATGGTGCGGTCGAGCGGCCTGCGAGGAAGAAATTAAGGAAAAAACTAAAGCGACAATTAGGGTAATTCCCGGTGATCAGCCCAAGGAAAAAGGCCGGTGCGTTCATTGCTCTCAACCAAGCGAGAACCGAGTCGTCTTTGCTAAAGCGTATTAGTTTGACTTAGGCTATTGATTATTTTTTAAATTTTAGTATCAAATATACAAAAATTCGTCAAAGAGACGATTTTTTGTTATAATATTATTAATTATGCAGGTAAATACTAAACTGACTCTAAAAATTTTTTGGCAATACTCTTTCAAATATAAGATTGAGTTTTTTGTGATTTTATTAACCGTCATGGGCGCGGCTTCCATGGACGCGATTGTTCCTCTGTTTTTTAAAAATTTATTTGATATATTAAGCCAGGGTCAACGGGGTTCGGCCGTGATGTTGGCTTTGATTTTTATTTTATTCCAAATTTTAGGTTTAAGTCTGCTGCGCTGGTTATTCTGGCGTACTTCAACTTTTGTCGCCAATGATTATCAGTCAAAAATCATGACCGACTTGACCAATTATTGTTTTGAAGTTCTGCATTTGCATTCGTTTAGCTTTTTTAATAATAACTTCAGCGGTTCATTGGTTAAAAAAGTTAAATGGTTTGGTAAGTCTTATGAGATTATTGCCGATCGAGTTATTTGGAATTTATTGCCCATGGTCGTCAGTATTTCTTTGATGTGTTTTGTTCTATTTCGGCGCAATCTTTGGCTCGGGCTGGGTATTATCGGCTGGATTACTGTTTTTTTAGTTATTAATTTTATTTTTACTCGATATAAACTTAAATATGATGTCGCGCGCAGTGAGGCAGAAAGCGAGACGACAGGTTTTTTGGCTGATACTATTACCAATAGTCAAACAGTAAAACTTTTTAATGGTTATGGACGCGAAGTTGAAGGTTTTGCTTTGGTCAATGATAAACTGCGAAAGCTACGGAAATTTACCTGGGATTTGGATAGCGTTTTTCAAGCCATTCAAGGACTTTTCACTATTTCTTTAGAGATTGGCATATTTTATCTAGCTTTGACCCTTTGGCAAAAGGGGATATTAAGCATTGGAGATTTTGTTTTAATCCAATCCTATTTGGTCAGTATTTTTAATCGGGTTTGGGATTTTGGCCAATACATCAGAAGAATTTACGAAGCTTTGTCAGACGCGGTGGAAATGACAGAAATTATTAATACACCTTTTGAGATAAAAGACCTGGCGAATGCGAAAAAACTTAAAGTAACTCAGGCCGAGATTATTTTTTCCAATGTAGATTTTTATTATCATCAAACCAGAAAAGTTTTGGATAATTTTAATTTAACTATTGCCCGCCAAGAGCACTTGGCTCTAATTGGTCCATCTGGCGCCGGTAAGACAACGATTATTCGTCTGCTGTTGCGTATGCACGATTTAAGCGCGGGAAAAATTTTGATTGACCATCAGGATATCGCCAAAGTAACTCAGGAAAGCCTTTGGCAGAGCGTAAGTTTAGTGCCTCAGGATCCGATTTTATTTCATCGGACCCTGATGGAAAATATTCGTTATGGCCGTCCCAAAGCCACTAACCAAGAAGTAATTGAAGCTTCGAGAGCTGCTCATTGTCATGAATTTATTACGCATTTATCGGATGGATATAATACTTTCGTCGGTGAGCGTGGCATCAAGCTTTCCGGCGGCGAGCGTCAGCGCGTGGCGATTGCCCGAGCAATTTTGCGCAATGCGCCAATTTTGGTTTTAGACGAAGCCACTTCCAGTCTGGATTCAGAATCGGAAATGTTAATTCAAGACGCTCTGGCCAAATTGATGGTAAAAAAGACGGTGATCGTAATTGCCCATCGACTTTCAACTATTAGAATGATGGATCGGATTGTTGTGCTTGATGAGGGTGGGGTGGTGGAAGAGGGAACCCATGAAAATCTTTTGAAAAAAAATAATGGCCTTTATCGACGACTTTGGCAACTGCAAGCCGGTGGCTTTATTCATTAATTCGAGCTATGAAAATTGGGAGGAAAAAAAATAAAAATTGGTTAATTAAATTTACGACATTTTTAGAATACGTCGGCTTTTTAGTATTAATTAATGCTCTTTTTTTCGTATTTTACTATCACGGCCTGAGTTTAAATTTTTCTTTTATTTCTTTACTTTTTGTGCTCTTTTTTGTTTTAAATTATGTTTTATCCCTTCATCTTTTCAAGAATCGTTTTTTGAGGATTATAATTTATGTTTTAGCCGGATTGGTGATTACTTTGTCTTTGGCTAATTTCGCTTTTTTTCGTGTTTTTGGCAACTTCTGGCGCCCCAGTGGTGGTCAATTTTCCCAAATCAATCAACCGTTTTTAAATTTACTTTTTAGTTATTATATTTTAGTCCCTACTTATCTTTATTTTTTTGCTATCTTGTTCTTTGCGGCGGTAATTGTTAGTTCTCGTTGGTATACCAAAAGAAACGAAAAGAATTTTCGAAAATTCAAATTGTTTAAGCTGAGCCCGGATTTTTTGAAATTAAAAAATCAAAAGGTTATACCCGCGAAAGTGGTGATTATATTGTTTTTTATTATCGTCAACTGTTTATTTTATTTTTCATTGAATATCTACGAGCGCACGATGATGAAAAATAATTTTACCCGAGAAAGATACTTTTCTGATTTGGGGGTTTATGGTTATTTTTACAACCAAGCCGCCAAATTTTTGCTGAAAGATTTTTCGGATTTTGGCCAGGATGGTAATCTGTCGACTAGTCAGACTACTAGCACTTCAAAGATGATTGAAAAAACCGATTTGGATTTACTGAAACAAAATTTGAGAGAAATCAATTCTTTAGCTTCAAATTTGGATCGGCCAAACTATGCCGTAGCGGCCAGCACGACCCGACCTCACGTCGTAATCTACCAAATGGAATCGGTTGACGCTTGGGCGTTAAAGCTTGATCCTTCACCCATGCCGTTTTTAAAGCAGCTGATTGATAACAATATCTCCACGGAAAGTTTTTTTTCTAACTCCTGTATTACCATTAACACGGAATTTTCTTCGCTTTGCAGTTTTTTGCCCGAGAGCAATGGTCCGATAAGCGATTTGTTTTCTCGCAATAATTACTATTGTTTGCCCAGTATATTAAAAGATAATTTCGGTTATCAAACTTCGGTTTATCACGCCAACTCTGATAAATTTTGGAATCGAGGTGAGGTAGCGCCGCGCTGGGGTTTTGAGAATTTATTTTTCACTCCCCACTATTCTTTAAGAGAAAATGATGCTGACGTTTTGTTGGACGTAGTGAAAAAAATTAAACAAGCTGACAAACCAACCTTTAATTATGTGATTGGTTTTACTTCTCATGGACCTCACAACCAAGCCTTTGCTGATTATAATTTGGAAAATAACAAGTTACTAATTACGCCATATGTCGCGGCATTGCCGGAATTTACCAAGGCGATTGATCAAGATGAAAAAACCATTCGTTATTATTTAGGCTTTCTTCGGGCGATTGATGACGGCTTGAAAGAATTTTTTAAAAATTTAGAAAAAGAAAATTTGCTGGATAAAACTATCGTTGTGGTTTATGGCGATCATCGATATTATAATTTTTTCTCAGATGATAAAGTCAGTAATTACTATAATTATAATACGGTGCCGTTCGTAGTTTACGCGCCTAAGGTTGGAGCCTTGAGGCCTGCCAAAATTGCCAGTCAGATTGACGTGGCGCCGACTTTACTTGATCTGATCGCGGGACAAAATTATCCGAAACCAAATAATTTTTTAGGCACCAGTATTTTTTCATCCAATCATGTGGATTTTGCCATTAATAAGTGTTTGGGTCAGTCTTACTATGTCAATCAAGATTTGATTTTATTTCATGATAATTTTACTAATGGTAATTATTCTTTCGCCTGCATTACCGAGTCAGGTAAAAATAATTATGAGCAATATGCTAATTTGCTGACTCCGATTGCTAATTCTAGTGATAAAATTATTCAAACCAATAAGTTAGTCAGTGACATCTCGTCTGAAAATCTGATTACCAGACTAGACAATAATATAAGTAAGAGTTTTCAGGTTAATTCAGAAACTGACTTTGATCATGATGGCCTTTCAGATTTGCGGGAAAAAGCTTTGGAAACTGACCCAAAAAATTCCGATACGGATGGGGATGGGTTTTTAGATGGGGTTGAAGTGATGTTTGGCTGGAATCCGCTTTCGGCCGAGAGCCTTTAGTTTTAAAACCCCTTGACACTCTCAGTTAAAATGATAAAATTATTTTAGTAAATAAGCCGTCGCAATTATTGCGACGGCGCAAAGCAGAAAAGTTTAAGCTGCTGCTTGAAAATTATCTTACGTTTCCCCTGAAAAGTAAGATTATTTTTTTAAAAAAGGCTTTGCGCCGTCGCTTCTAAGCGCCGTCGCTCTGTCTTGTGGATAAAGCCTATCCACCAAGCCTTTTTACCAGGGTCTAAAGAGCCTATCGTTTCAAACATCCAAATTATAAAGTTTTAATGGTTTGAGCTTTTCGCGCTATGTTGAGCCTAACCAC
>JBAYMO010000023.1:0-24449 GCA_041663485.1 Candidatus Buchananbacteria bacterium
GTGGTTAGGCTCAACATAGCGCGAAAAGCTCAAACCATTAAAACTTTATAATTTGGATGTTTGAAACGATAGGCTCTTTAGACCCTGGTAAAAAGGCTTGGTGGATAGGCTTTATCCACAAGATAGAGCGACGGCGCTTGGAAGCGACGGCGCAAAGCCTTTTTTAAAAAAATTATCTTACTTTTCAGGGGAAACGTAAGATAATTTTCAAGCAGCAGCTTTAACTTTTCTGCTTTGCGCCGTCGCAATAATTGCGACGGCTTATTTACTAAAATAATTTTATCATTTTAACTGAGAGTGTCAAGGGGTTTTAAAATATTAATCCTTTTTAATAAACTTTTGATATTGTTCATCCTGATCAATCATTTGTTCAATTTTTTCGCGCAAAAAATCCGCTTTGGCAATTTTAGTATTATGAGTTTTAAAATACAAATATCTTTCAATGCGCGGCGTGATGCGTAAAGTAAACTTAATATTCGGTAATTCCCCTCCCTGGCCGCCCTCGATTTTTTGCAAAAATGACAAAACCAGATTGGATAAAGTTTTGTCGGAATAATTTTGCAGATCAATCAAGCCGCCGGTAGTTTTATCTTTTTGCAAGTGTTGCAAATTTTTATCAATGCCGCGGCCCCTTTCCGTCAAATATAAAATGGGAATTTTATGGGTCAAAGCAAAGGCAAAAAGATAGCCGGTCTCCGGCAATGCATAACTGCCTTCCACGATTAAGCCATCCATTTTCTCCAAAAGCACCTCCCCGGCCTGGTCGAATTTTTCCAAGTCCTGATTGGAAAAACCCGATAAGTTTTTGTCCACCAAATTGCTCATAACCAAAACTCCCGCCTCGCTTAAAATCGCAATGATGTCAGAAAATCTTTTCTGAAACTTCTCTTCGGCTTGATTGTTAGCGGCAAAATATAAACGCATACTAAATTAATTTTTCCCCGGTTAAATTCTGATTCATCAGTTCGGTGATTTCACTGAATTTCTGGGTCTGGTTCAAAAGCCACATAAATTTTATCACTGACACTTCCCAGGTTAAATCAACGACGTTAATCACATTTTTTCCCAGGTTTTTCGGGGTTAATTTTAATCCCCAAACTAAAACCGGCACATCAGCCGCCAGTTTATTCAAAAAGAAAACCAGATCAGTGGGTAGATTTTGATTGCGACTGGCATCAATAATTATGGCTTGTTTTTTATTCAAACGTTCGGCCAAATTTTTTAAATCCAAAAACGGCGTCAATTCGATAATGGCGATATTTTTGTTCAAAACGATCGGATTATTTTTTTTGCTTTTGCCGCGCGTTAAAAGCTTGTCAAAAATTCTAATGGAAAAATCAATGCGGCCTAAAATACCGGACGCCGGAGCGCTGAATAAATTCAAAGTTTCATCATAGGTTCTTACCGATTGGCTAGCCCGCAGCAAACGATTACCAAACATCAAGCAAACTTCGTTCAGTTCTGACTTGGCCGCCTGAATGGCGTTAATTAAATTGGCTTTAATTTCTAACTGCTTAATGTCGTCTGGTCTGGCCTGTCCGCCGGTAAAAATTATTGGAACAAAAGGGTTCGGCAGTAAAAAATTCAAAACCGCGGCCGTGTAAAGCAAATTGTCCAAGCCGTGCAAAATAACAAAACCGCGCGCCGTCTCCTTGCGCTTGATTATTTCCTGCGTTAGTTTAAGCCAATCATCAACCGTGATCTCGGCTGAAAATTTATCAAATAAAAAAATCGGCTCAACCTCCGCTAAAAAATTAAGCTCAGGCATTTTCTGCAAAATATCCTGTCGGCTGAGGCCGGGAATGACCGAAGCCGCAATCAAATAAATTTTCTTGGTAGCTTTAGGCATAAATTTGCGCCGTCGAGAATTTTGGCGCCGTCTATTTTATATATCTTATATTATACTCCAAGTTCAATAAAAAAAACAACGCCTGTCAAAGCGGCGCCAAAAGAAATCCGACTGGATATTTTTTAATTTATAATATTGCCAAATTAACGAATAATGACGGATTTAAAAAATTTTTCCTGAAAATCGGTTAATCGGCGGATTTCATCATCCGAAAAATCTCGGCCATCGCTGACTAAAAGTTTAATCTCATCCCCTTCGCGTTCAATGACCGCGATCACCTCGCCCTCAAATTCAGCTAGTGGCTCAGTCGGACCCAAAACATAAGCATCAATTTCTTCGTGGTCAATTTCGCTGATGGTGTTTGGGACAAAACCATAATTAACCGGATAAATCATATCTTCATATTTGGGATGAACGGTTCCTAAGGCCCGGTCAATCAAAACTTTGACCTTTTTTCTTAACCAAACTTTTGATTCCGATTCATTCATAATATAATTTAATATAAAAGTTAATTTTATCGACCCGGCCGCCTAAGTTAACAAAAACCCCACATTTTACTATCTCCAAAAAGTGGATAACTTGTGGGAAAAGATTTTTTTAATAAAGTTTATCGATTTGGGATTGATAATGATTTTCAATAATGTGCCGCCGTAATTTCAAAGTCGGCGTTAATTCATCTTTTTCCTGGCTGAATTCATCGGGCAATAAAACAATTTTTCTAATTCTTTCCCATTCGGCCAATTGGTTGTTAATTTTTTCTATCCGGTCGTAAAATGTTTTTATTAGTTTCGGTTCGCTGACCAGACTGGCCGGCTCAAGCGTGGGTAAACCTAAAACCGCGGCGTTTCTTTTGATTTCTTGCCAATCGGGCACGATTACAGCCGTCAAATAACTACGGCCATCGCCCAAAACCATGGACTGGGCAAAAAATCTGTCATCATTTAAAAGCAATTCAATTTGTTCCGGCCAAGCAATTTTGCCGTTGGACAGAGAAATCATTTCTTTTTTCCGGCCGATAATAATGAGAAAGCCCTCGCTGGATAAAAATCCCAAATCGCCGGTATGAAACCAGCCCTCGGCGTCAATCACTTCCTGGGTCATGGCCGAATTGTTGTAATAGCCGGCCATCACGTTCGGCCCGCGCACTAAAATCTCTTTGTCCAAAGCAATTTTTATCTCCACGCCCGGTAGCTGCTGACCCACGGTACCAAATTTAATATTATTCAAACGATTGACGCTGATAATCGGCGCGGTTTCGGTCAGGCCATAGCCTTCGGTAATAACCAAACCCAGCCGCGCAAAAAATCTGGCCAATCGGTGATTTAAAGTAGCGCCACCGGAAATCGTATACCGCAACCGGCCGCCCAGGCTTTGGCGGATTTTTTTAAAAACCAGGCGATCCGCGATATAGTGGGTAAAAGTTTTTGGTTCCTGTTTGAGGGCCCAAATAAAAATTTGATATTTTAATTTACTACCGTTTTTTACCTTATCCCAAATACTCACATGAACTTTCTCAAAAATCCGCGGCACGGCCACTAAAATCGTGGGTTTGATTTCCCGCAAATTGTTAACCAGGGTTTTCGGACTCTCCGCGTAAGCAATACAACTTCCCCGGCAAACTAATGGCGCGTAATAGCCGGCTGTTCGTTCCAAAACATGAGAAAGCGGCAAGAATGAAAGTAAAATATCCTTTTCATCAACCGCGACGGCCGTTACCGCCGCTTCAGCATCAAACATTAAATTATGATGAGTTAGCATGACGCCCTTAGGCAATGCGGTGGTGCCGGAAGTATAAATAATGCTAGCTAAATCACCGGCTTGAACCTGATCAGCCATCTCAGTCTTAATCTCTTGGCCTGAATTTAAAACTTCATTAAAACTGATGATTTTTTGGGATAAATTACCAAAATCAGTTTGGTCCAAATTGGCGTAAATTATCGCCTCCAAACCGGAAATTTCTTTGGCGACCAGCAATAATTTATTAAACTGTTCCTGACTAGAGACTAAAATCATGCGACTGCCGGAATTTTCCAAAATATGTTTAATAATACCGGGCGAAAGCGTGGTATGAACCGGCACCACCACCGCGCCCAAACTCAAGGCCGCCAAATCCGCCATAACCCATTCCGGCCGATTCTCAGATAGAATCGCCAGCCTCTCGCCTTTTTTCAAACCCAAATTAAAAAAACCTTTGGCTAAGGTTTTGATTTTATTTTCCAATTCCGAAAAAGAAATCGAAAGATAAGCGTTTTGATGTTTGTATTTTAACGCCGAACGCCCGGGAAAAGTTTGGGCCGTTTCAAAAAATTTTTGATGAATAGTCTGCATACGATTTTACAACCTAAGTCCAAGGCAAAATCGCCTGAGGTCATTATACCAAAATCCGCTGTCTTGGCCTACCCATCGTCCGAAGGCGACAGGTAAGCCATGGCAGCGGAAAACTTCCTAATTGCTTACTAAAACTACCTTAACCCCCTTAATACCACAAGAGGATAGGTGGTGGATAAACTGTGCATTCAAAGTAAATAATCTATTATTGTTTACAAATCACGCATTTCTCGCTATTATTTCATTGTATTTGTTTGTTATTACCCCACCAATAAAAAACTTTTACTTAGCCATTTGCCCCCATAGTTCAACGGATAGAACAAGAGACTCCTAAGCTCTAGATCTTGGTTCAATTCCAAGTGGGGGCGAATGCCTGAGTAAAAATTCTTAAAAGTAACTAAAGGTAGACTCGCGAATCGTTGACTCAGGCGGATAGTTAACTTTTTATTATTTAATTTTTTTGGATACAATTTCTGAGTTTGGCTCAGATTTTTTTTAAAATAAAAAAATAAGGACGAAACAGTTTACTAACAGCTCGTCCAAAACACAAAGAACATTTCATTTTTCAAAGTCGGTCAGCGCAAGAAATTACGTACCAATTCGCGCCGCAATCTTTTAAGTCTGCGCTGTCTAAAATAAAAGTGTCACTATCGTCGCGACTTAAAATAATCGCGCGGTTACTGTTTCGTAATTGCGAGCCAGCGGCACAAACTTGATTGTGCAACGCCAGCTGGCTGTAGTAACCTAACGCGGTCGTTTCCGTCACTGTCAAACAATAACGGTTCAGCATATTCTGGATAACTTCTTCCAGCTCAGGCAAACTCATGTATTTGGGGCTGTGAGCCTCAACGTCAATGCACCAGTAGGCCGCATCGTTTGACGGGTGGCACAAATCCAGGATGATGTCGTCATCAAGACGATTAAGTCCCTGGTGGTTACCGTCATCAAAGATCGCCATTTGCGTGCTGGCATTCCAAAAACTTTTGCTGATTACCGGCAGCAAGGCCAGATTCAAACCGGCAATGGACACACCGGCAATTTTGGTCACCGCCGCGTCGCGCTTGGACTCAAGCAGACCCAAGACAGTCGCAACCTGCTCGTTGGTAACCAGTCCACCGATTGCCAGCCGCCGCAGGCTCAGAGACAAACCATTAATTTGCTTATCAGCCAAAGCCAAAAGCTCTGCCCGGCCATAAGCCCGCGGCTGCTGCAGATTTTTGGATAGCTCAAGCATTTTTAAACGCACGGCAATCATGGCCAAGTCAGCTTCATCGGGAGCCAATTGACCAAGAATGGCTATGATTTGATCAACCACGCCAACCAGCCTGTCACTCATAATTCACCTCCAATATGGAAAAATCTGTGCCACAACATCAAATCTTTCTGTTTTTTCGTGTTAACACCCCAATCAGCATTATAATATAGTATTTATTTGCTTTATGTCAAAATCCCACGCCATTTACTTTATTCTAATACCACCAGTACAAATTTTGATCTGAGCTTTAAATTTTCTAATTTTTAGTAATTAACAATCTAAAAAATGGCTTAATTAAGCACATACTTTGATGATTGCTTGACTAATACATCTAAATATGCTATATTATATCGTTACCTGGGCAATAACGTTCGGGTAAAACAATAAGGGAGGGTGGATATGAAACTCCATCAGGCGATTCTAATGCTGGACGGCGAACAAATCACGAGCGGCGACCTCGCGCAATACAAAGACGAGAGCGCCGGGCACCGGATGCGTCCCGAGGTCTTCGCTAAGATTTCGGATCGGGATGCGCTTCTGGCGATTCTGTCAGAAGAGGCGCCGCTGACCGTCCTGGGACAATCGCCGGGCTCAATCATTGCCGACGACGACAATGCTGCCGTGCTCGAAGCGCGGATGCAGCGCTTCGAGTATTCGATAAACGGTGTCCCTGGGTTCACGGCCTTCGGGGTGCACCTGACACCGTTGTCCGGCCGCGTACAGATGGTAAGCGTCCACGACGACATTACCATAAAGGGATTCATGGCCAATCCTGGCCAAATCCTGATGGACCTAGGCGACGACCGGCTCCGGCTCGTGATCTATTTTGGGTCGCAAGAGCAGCCCACCGGGATCCAGCCGCCTGCCGGCTACCGGCCCACCAGGCAAATCGCCAAATAATCCACCCGACCACCATGCGCCCGCAAAATAACCAATATGCGGGCGCTTCACTTTACCCAAAATACTTAAAATATTTTATTTAATTCTCTTGAAAAAATTACTAAAATAAATTATTATTAACTCATTATAATTATAAATAATTCGATTCTAATAATTACCTTTGCTCACGATTATGGACAATCTGAAATTGGCCAATTACAAAGTCAGTCCGTTAACCTTGATATTTCTTGTTAATGAGGGTAAGATATTAACTCTTAAGCGAAGTCCTAACAAAAAAATTTATCCCAATAAAATTTCGGGTTTTGGGGGCAAAATCGAACCGGGCGAAGATATATTTTCCTCGGCTAAAAGAGAATTTTTGGAAGAAGCGGGAATAATTTTAACCGAGCTATCACTGCGTGGCATGTTCATGCGAATAATGGATAACGGTTATCTTAATCAAATTTATCTTTTTGTGGCTCATGAATTCACTGGCGAGCCAAAAGAAAATTCCGATGAAGGCACGATTGCCTGGTTAGAAATTGAAGAATTTTTAGCCAAGCCTGATATCGTGGATCACATAAAATTATATTTGCGCCAAATTATTGATGGCAAAAATTTTTATTGCGGCCTTGGCAATTATATTAAAGATGAAATGACTGAATACACCAGCAATGAATCACATTTTCAAGAAAGAGAAATCATAAAGACAAATATTAACTAGTTTTTAATTTATTATTTTCACCCTTGGGCCTGTAGTCTAGTGGTACGACGCCGCATTCGCATTGCGGAGGCGGGAGTTCGATTCTCCCCAGGTCCAAAGGTGAAAATAATAAAAATTTCCTCAGCCCGAGTAGGGGCTAAGGATTTTTTTATAAATAAATATTGATTATTTATTTAAAAAATAAGTAAATAAAAACCCCGCACTGGCGCACAAACGCACGGGCAGGGTATCAAAGACCCAAAAATTTTTTTATGGCCGCCAAATCTTTTTCGGCCGCCAAGTCAGACTCAATTATCTTGCAGGAATAGATCACAGTCGTGTGATCTTTCTTGCCGAAAGCCTTGGCAATTTCTCCGAGGTTACTGTTTTCCAGCAGCCTGGCACAAAGAAACATCGCGACCTGCCGCGGATAAACAATCTCGCGCAAACGCCGGCGGCTTTTCAGGTCAGCCGTTTCCTTTTTGAAATGCTTGGCCGTTGCCTCGATGATGCGCTGAATCGTCAGCGGCATTTTTTCATTGGCCACATACGAGCCAACAGCTTCGGCGGCCGCAGCCAAATCAATTCTTGTGCCAATCAGTCGGTGCAACGCAATTAATTTGGTGGTCGCGCCAAGTAATTGACGCACATCGCTAGTGGCGTATTTAGCCAAATACCCGGCCACCTCATCCGAAACGTTGACCTTTTCACGCGCCGCCTTTTGCTTGACGATGGCCATTCTCGCGTCTAGGTCGGGCAAACCAAGTTTGAGCGTCAATCCGCCGCGAAACCGGCTGACTAACGCCTCGTTGCCCTTCATTGCCTGCGGCGAAAGATTAGCGGCCACAATCACTGGCGAACGTCTTTGAGCCAATTCATCCAAAGTCAATTTCAACTCCAGACACAAGGCTGGCCGGCGATCGTTGGCAAAATCAGCTTCGTCAAGTAAGAATGCGTCGGCTTCACGAAAACGTTTCCGGAACGCGGCTTGCTGCTTGCTGATGTTAGCCGCCATCATGTCATTTAAAAACTTTTCAGCCGTGGTTAAAATCACTTTTTTCTGCGGATCTTGACTCAAATAATAATAAGCCGCTTCCAGCAAATGAGTTTTACCCAAACCCGAGCCGCCCCAAAGAAAAATAAAAGGATGGGTTGGACCATTCCCTTCTTTAAACTCCTGGGCCACTTGGCCGACAGCAGCGTAAGCAGCCATATTAACCGAGCATTGGACAAACGACTTGAACCGGCCATGGGTTGAACCGACAACCCGAGTCATTGGCGTGTTGGGGGTAATCAAATCAGGTTGAACCGATCTAGCTACCAACCCGATTTTAACTGGCGCCGTTTGACGGCGAGCCAAAAACTCGACTGACTGAAAATTCGTCCACAATTTACGCGCGACTGATTCAATAATCTGCCCAAAATTTTGGGCAATCTCTTGCCGGTGCCAATCACTGGGCACGCCCAGCCTCAAAACGCCTGAATAAAAATCCACATACGCAACAGTTGCCAGCCATTTACTTACGGCAACATCATCCGCTAAGTGACAACTCTTGATTTGTTCAAGAACCTGCAACCAAGGGTTTTCCCCTGGCAATTCAGAAACTACTACCGCCATGGTAACCCCCTCTCTAATCTGGTTGGTTTGTTCCTTTCAACAAGCACGACGTAAATACCTTAACAAGAAATAATTTAGTCGTCAAATAAAATTCATGACTTTCTCGCCAGTCAAGTATAACGCTCGTTTTATTACTTTCACCCACACCAAATTCGAAATAAAATCTTTGGCCAATAACCAAAGAGGTCGCCTTTGGCGACCTCAAAAGAATAACTGCAATCTTTAATTTATTTTTGCGGATAACATTTTTTACAAGCTTCATAACCCGGCGTCCCCGCACCACCAACATATGAGCAGCTGGGTACGGCCGTGAACTGGGCGCAATCCGTACTGCCAGTCTGACTGTCAGCTTGGTTGCTCGGCAAATCAGGCGCGGCCGGTTCATCTTGAGTGGCCGGCGCCGAAGGAATATTTGACGGAACCTTCATGCCCGTCGGTGCCGCAACATCAAAAGTAAAACTGGGAGTTGCGATACTCGTATCGCCGGTATAACTAAAATTACTGTCTACAGCAAAGTTGGGAAATATTCGATTACCGGGCATATTGGGCGCGGATAAATTAACCGAAGAAATATCCAAAGTTGGCATTGGGCTCAACTTAAAATCAAAATTTGGCGCTTCGACGGTTACGGCTTGTACGGCCACGGGAGTTTGATCTTGATTGCCACCCGACAGTTTAGCCGTCTTTTTAATGATAAAATAATATCCCAGACCCGACGCAGCTAAAATAATCAAAGCCACCACAATAATTATAATGATATTGACAAAGCCTCGCTGTTTTTTTAGATTAATGTTTTTCATGGCTTAAAAATTAATTAATTATTGCTGCGTCGGCGCTTGCGAGTTAGTGGTTAAATAAAAAGCATCCAAAATCGCCGCGCCGGCTGTAGTGCTTTCTTTCACCACTTTCATACTATGTGAACCCATCTTAAGACTCACGCCAGTACCGACTTGATGCCAGGCGATAATCGCGTTTTGCCCGGGTAAAATATTGGCCGCGGTTTCGCCAAACGTGCCGTATAAATTGCCATCAAAAAAGATTTTAATTCTTCTCACGCCACGGGGCTGATAGTTATCAACGTAATCGCGCACCCAAACATTATATCGGCCGTCAGCTGGTACTGCGATATTGTATTCCAAAAAGTCATTACCCGCGCCCATATACCAAGTGCCCGATCCGGAATAAGGCGGCCGCCAGCTGGGGTTTACTTCTCTGGCCATGGGATTGGAAACGCCCAACCGGGTATTAAATTTTACCGCGCTTTCCGCTTCAATCCAAATCCCCTGACCAGCGGCGGCTGAACTGGCAAAACTAGCTTTCACTTCTTCCAGCATTTTTTTCAATTCGGTTTCTTGGTCGCGCACATATTCGGCCGCGTCAATTAAACTATCGCCGGGCAATTTAACCGCGTCAGGATTTTTACAATCATTTTCCAAAGTTTTGATTTTATCATTTACTTCCACGCTACGATCGCGTAAAGCCAAAATTTTATCTTTAATTTTTGGCAGGTTGGCGCAAGCCGTTGATTTATTATTTTTACAATTATTTTCCATAACCACCAGCTCTTTCAAACCATTGGCCACCTGAGCCTTGGCTATGCCCAGCATTGGTTTAGTGGCGCGACAAAAAGCCTTGGCCGAAGCTTTCTCGGATAATTCAACTTTTAAATTCTTGGCTTTAACTTTTAATTCTTCGCCCCTATCCTTTAAACTATTTAAAATTACGCTAATAGCTTGAATATCATTTTCATCTTTTACATTCAAACAAATCGTGCGCACTTTGGCTTCACCGTCTTTAAACTCTTTAAAACCGGCCAGGACTTCTTTGGTGGGCGCCGCCAGAGAATTTATATTCTGGCAGGCGGAAGTGTTTTGGCTTTGGCATTTTTTAAGATTATTTTCAAACACCGGCACGTCGGTACTTTCTAGATCAGCGATGACGGCTTTGATTTTTGACAAAACATTACCGCAAACTTTGGTGGCGGAATCAGCGATAGCTTTTTGTTTATCCGCCTCCAAGGCTTGGCCAAAAATTTTTAAATCTTCAGCGTCCTGCTGAATTTTTTTAAACATAGCCATTAGCTGCTTACTGTCTTGGGCGGAAACATTTTCACACATTTTTTCCGCCAAACTGATTTCGGAATTCATGGCGTCAAATTTCTCCAAAATCGCGGAGAACCGTCCGGCAAACTCATTGATTTGCAAGCATTCATCAGTAACTTGATTGGAACATTTATCCGCGAGGTCGCGAATTTTTTTAGCACTGCCAGCCATTTGTGATTTGGCCGAACCAAATTGACTACTAGCTTGCTGACAGGCCTGGTTCATGCTTAATAATGACACCTTTTCCATTTCTGTCCGATAGCTCTCCCAACGATTTCTAAAATTATCGAGCGCCTGGGTAAAACCATTCTCATCGCCGGCTTCTAGGGCGGCATTTAATTGAACGGCCAAAGCTCCGCGTTCGGCCAAAATAGCCGTTTTGATTTCCGCCACGCTTTTAATGCTTGGATCTTCTTTTTTGGCCAGCTCAATTTGCTCTTGGGCAGCATCTAATTGCGCCAAACCATCGGCCACATTTTTATCTAAAATTTTCAAAACTAATTTTTGGCGCAAAGCAAAAGCTTCATCTCGATATTTAAGATACTCCCCTTGTCGAGATTTAATTTTATTATCGATATTGCTGCCCACCGAAGAAAACTCCTTTCCAATGTCCTCAAATGCTTTTTTCTCCACACCGATTATTTCTTCCACCTTGGCCTTAACCTTGGCCTGCATCTCGGTCTTTTTCAAATCGACTTTAGCCTGAATGGCTGAGGTAATTTCTGCCATGGCTTCTTCCTTTTTTACCGCGAAACCGGATGTGCCCATTTCCAAATTTTGCTGGGCCTCAGCTTGAATCTGAGATTTTTTTGCTTCCACGATTTTGCTAACTTCGGCTTCTATTTCTTCCTGGATTTTTTTCTTTTCTTCATTAACAAACTCCTCCAGCTGTGTTTTTACTTTATTTCTCATTTCATCGCCGCGTTTTTTCATTTCTAATTGAACCTGCTCTCTGGATTTGGAAAAATCCTTCGCCGACCCCATTGACCAAGTTTTAAAATCTTCACCTAGTTTTTCCGCCTCGCTGAAAGTTTTGGCGGCGCAAATCGCGCCTAAACGTTTTTCACCCTCAGCTTTGAGTCCGGCCGTATCCGGCGCAAAAACATCGATACCCAGAGCCTTAACTTTTTCCATGGGTGGGTTCAAAAATTCCGATATCGCGTCCATGGCACTAAAAAAATCACCACTCTTCCAGCGCACCATAGCGCAATAAATTTTTACCAATTCCTCATCGCCGGCATATTGTTTAACAAAGTCCGGTACCCGACCACTGCCGTCATCCGAAGAAACGGTCGGACCAATATTGTCCGCAAAAGATGTCGGAGGCGCGCCAAACTCAGATTCAAATTGCGCGATCTCAGCTTCGCTTGGACCTTGCTTTTGTGCCTCAGCCTGACCGGCCGCAGCTTCAGGCGGCATTTCTTGTTGAGCCATCACCGCAACCGGCGATTCAATAAAAAATGAAATGGTTAATAATACGGCAAAAATTTTTTTACCCAACCCTAGTGGCATAGTTTTAAATTATTTTAATTATCCTTAATAAATTTTACCAAAATTTATACCAATAACCAAATTAAAAGTATATATTATGCTGCGCAATCGGTAGTATTATTTACCAGATAATAATATTGACTATTTTTTAAAACAATAATATAACTATATAGTTGCCGTAAGAACACACAGTCTCGATTACCGTCTCTGAGCGACGGACGGACGGACAATTACCACCACACACGGCAACGCGCCGAACCTTGCGTGATTAAAAGTCCCGCCAAGCTGCTTTCTATGCCTCCCCCCAAGTTAACACACCTAAAAAGCATGAGCAGCGCTTTGATCACGCACCAGCAGAAGCATACCCCATGACGAACCCAAATTTCGTCATTGGCTTCTGCCGCCGGCGATGGGTGCTCCCACATACCATCGCCGGCCTAATTTTTAATTTATGTAAATTTTACGACTCTAATTCTATGCTTAAATTAAACAATATTTCTAACTGATAATATTTTGGTTATATAAACTATGCATTTATTTGGAAAATTACCAAAATACCTATAATATTTTTCAAATTTATTTGGCAGAATATTTATTTATGCAATTTTACACATATTCTGGAGTCGTAAAATTTCAAATTTCAAAATATATACCATTTTACCTGAAAAAACCTTGACAATTTTATATTTGTCGTATATAATATTTTTTGGCTGCGGTTCTGATCCCTATCGGCCTCCTGTCTCTTGCGTTCTTGGGTGGACGCCTCTAGAGATCAACCTTCTGGGCTGTCACATCGACAGTTAAGTGGTTCAGGGTGGCTCCCTGTACTACGCCGCGCCGAGGGCTGCAAATCAAGACTAACTGCTGATGCAACGCATCAAGCATGTCATGAAATGCAGCCCTCTTTCCTTTATTTTAATAATTTTGACAGGTTTAAAAGTTTACATTATAATACTGTTATTGTTTTGCTTCAGAGTTATTTACTTGTTATACACATTCCATTTTGCAGCAGGGCTGGTAACTGGCTTTGAAGCGTCAAATACTTTTGTCGTAACTTAGCAAGACCTTAGCTTCCGCCCGCATTGCCTTCGGCAAAGCTTTGGCGGACAGGCCACGCTCACAGCTTTGCAGTGTAGCGGACAGGCAGTTGGCTCATAAAACCACAAGTATCAATGTCCGAAATCTTTCGGGCCCTTAGCTCAGTTGGCTAGAGCGCTTCCATGGCATGGAAGAGGTCAAGGGTTCAAGTCCCTTAGGGTCCACCAAAAAACATCCAGAACGGGTGTTTTTTTGTTTTTTAAAAATGCTAATTTATTGGGTATTTTAATCTTTTTTTGTTAAAAGTGTGATTTAATGTTTCACGTGAAACAAAAAAAGAACCACAACTCAATGCGGTTCATCCGAAAAGAACGGAACGATTCTTACTGCGGTGGCGCGGAGGATACGCCAAGAATCCTTGAAAGTTCGCGCCTAAAAACTGCCAGCCGTAAGGATAAAGCCATGGCTTTTCTGAGAATAGCATCACCCTCGTTCGGATCCAACTCATTCACAGCAGAAAGCGCCTGGGTTTGTGTTTCAACAAATTTTGTCAACTTAGCGAAATATTCAGCCAAATCAACGTCATCTGTCAGTTCTGGCGGGGAAATACGCGGCGATAAAGGCTGGGGAGTCGGCTCAGAAGCCGCGGAAACAGGGGATTTGCCACTATGAACGATCTTCACGCCCCTTGGCGGCTGTAGGCACATACGCTTGCCAATGCGAGTGGCCAAATGAATCACTTCCTTTAGCATGGCCGCCACAGAGCTATAGGTTTTTGGCGTCAGAGCCGAAAACATCTTGTTGAAACGATCGTCTTCATACGCCAAAATGATCTCAAAGTACCTGATAGCCCGGCGACAAATACCGCTTAAAATAACCAAATCGTCATTTGGCCTACGATTTCGCTTGCCTCGCATTGCGTTATTCTTCTTGACAGCGCCACGAATAATCTCCTGCATTTCAAAACCGGGTCTGCCGACAAGTTTTTTCGCATAATTGATTTGATCCTGCGGCGGTAAATCCGCGAGCTTAATCACCACTGAAAATGCAAGTCGCTCACCCTTAGGTATGCTGGCTGAAATCATAGACTGCACAGACGGATCCAGCTTGAGAAAGGACAAATGCTGATAGACCCAAATGGTACTTTTGCCAAATATGCGCGCAATATCAACAGCACTCATATCCGATTGCGATAACCGCCCAACAGCCTCGGCATTCTCCTGGTCAGTAAGTGAGACCGAATTCTCATTGGACAAAACCTGAGCGATTAAACAGGCAATGGGTGACCCCGGATATTTAACAACTTGCACGCAATATGGAACCTGGGCCATAGCACAGGCTTCAAGACGACGTTGACCATTGAGCTGAACCCAGGGATGAAGATAATCAAGCTCATCCGGATTGCGGTAAACCTGCGCTGATTCTTGTTGCCCATCGCGAACAATGGAAACAGCAAGCTTCCTGAGCTCGTATGGATCAAAAATCTTGCGCGGCTGATTTGGATCCCTAAGCACATTGTCCGGATTGACGTGGATGATATCACCAACATTTGTTTCATGGGCATCCTCGACATCAAAAACCAAGGCTTCGCTCCACCAGCCTAAACCACGGGTCTGGGGATTGAGCCACCTATTATCAAGTTCGGCTTCATCCTCAAATTGACCTTGATATGACTCATTTCGCGCTGCCATAACTGCAACACTACTGGCTCGCCAATCAACCACTTCGCCAGTCTCATCGGCTTGCCGGTCCGCATCTTCTTGAGGCAATAATTCGGGCTCATTCGGGCTAACATTGACTTCGTCCACTACGACAACATCAACTTCGGTCTTTCCGCCCTCAACCTGCTCACGGCCTGGCCGATGATGTTGACCCTTGGGCCGCCTGTTGGCCTTTCTTGTCTTGGCGATCTCAGCCTTCTTGTTTGTCATGACGCGTCTCCTTATTGTTTCGCGATTTCACGCGATTCCACTCAAATCTTTTCTTCACTCAAAATTCAATGAACAAAAAAACTCAAACATACTTTATCACTATGACTTTAAAATTTCAAGTTAATTTATTTTCTTGCATACTACGGGGGAGTATGGTAAAATAATTTTATTATTTACTACCAAAAACTATGGACTACCAAAAAGAAATTTTACAGCTCCACCGTCTGGCCGGACAAATTGGCGGCATTGAAAAACTGATCACTCAAAACGCCAAAACCTCCGCTATTATTCAGCAAATTGAAGCGGCCAAGGGCAATTTAAAATCTTTAGAAAAATCAATTTTGTCCAAAAAAATTAAGTCAATTTGTGACAAGGAAAACGCCGCCACTCTGAATTATTTATTGAAAAATTCTTAAACTTGTCAATCTATTTTTTTTGGTGCTATAATGATTTTATCTTAATTTTATCCTTTGATTTTATTAACTAAAATAATTGTAATATTTATGTCGGAAATGACGTTTAATGATCAAAATTTTGATGCTGAAGTTCTAAAATCCAAAATTCCGGTTTTGGTGGATTTTTGGGCGCCCTGGTGCGGTCCCTGCAAAATGCAAGGTCCGATTATTGAAGAAATTGCCAAAGATTTCGCGGGCCAAGAGATTAAAATCGGTAAGCTTAATGTTGATGAAGCGCCCCAGTCCGCCTCAAAATTTCAAATCATGAGTATTCCCACTTTAATTATCTTCAAAGACGGCCGGCCGGTGGATCAAATGATGGGCGTGCAAGACAAATCAACTTTAACGGCCAGATTAAACAAGCATTTAGCTTCATGAAAGCATGAACGAAAATCAGTTTGATGTCATTATTGTAGGAGCGGGACCGGCGGGATTAACCGCTGGTCTTTATGCGTCCAGACGCGATTTGAAAACTTTGATTGTTTCAAAAAATTTAGGTGGTCAGGCTGTTCTCAGTCACGAGATTGAAAACTTTCCCGGCTTTGAAGCCATTGACGGAATTTCCTTAATTCAAAAAATGAGCCACCAAGTTTTAGCTTTTGGCGCGGAAATAAAATACGGCGAAGTGAAGGAAATTAAAAAAAATAAAGCCGGCTTCATAGTTAAATTCGGCGACCATGAGTTTGAATGCAAAACAGTAATTCTAGCCTTGGGTCTTTTGCCCAAAACCCTGGACGTGGCCGGTGAAAAAAAATTACTGGGGCGGGGAGTCTGCTACTGCGCCACTTGCGACGGTCCGCTGTATCGAAATAAAATTGTGGCTGTCGTCGGTGGGGGAAACTCGGCTTTAGGGGCGGCGCAATATTTATCCGGCCTGGCCAAGCAAGTTTATTTAATTCATCGCCGGGAAGAATTTCGTGGCGAAGAATATAAAGTAAAAGAATTAAAAAAAACCAAAAACGTTACTATTCTTTTAAACACCGACGTAGTTGAAATTAAAGGTCAGCACTTAGTCGAATCACTGGTACTTAAGGATAAAACAAAAAATGAAAATATTGAGCTGGGAATTAATGGAATGTTTATTGAAATCGGCTATTCGGCTAACATAGATTTTTTAAACGACTTAGTCCAAGCCAATAAAAATAAAGAAATTATTACCGACAAAAACACTAAAACTTCTTGCTCGGGAATTTTTGCTTGCGGCGATGTTACAGATGTGGCCGATAAACAAATGGTAATTTCTGCCGGTGAAGGCGCTAAAGCGGCCTTGGAGGCTTACCGATTTATTCACGCGCAAAAATCCGCCAAAGCCGAAGAAAAAGTTTTGCCCGACTGGGAATAATATTTTTTAAAAAATCGCGTTTTACTCAAACGCTTTTTTTATTAAAAAAACGGCATTGAAATCCGGTTAGAGATCAAATACCGTTTTGAAATAGTCCGCGTTATCTATAAGTTTTAAATCAATTGATTTAAAGCTTTCGACTTCATCGGGTTGAATTGGGTTCTCAACCCAATTTGAATCCGGCAGAAGAAGATTAAAGGTTGGGCGATCATGTCCATATTCTGCCGAGCCAGGTTCATCCGGATCAATTGGCACCTGAGGATCATTAGGATCCTCCGGATTAAAAGGCGGATCAAAAAGATCACTATCTTCGCGCCTTTGACCTGACTCCGAGTCGGGCATACTACAGAGCATCCACATAAACTTCTGCCGCACAGAATCAGTGATGATGCTGGTCAGATATTCTACCTTGTCTTCCCTGGAACCATGGGTCATAATCTTTTCATTCAGGGCAAAGCACTGCCGAGAATAAATCAGAATATGTCCCTCACAGACAGGACAAAAAAGAAGAAGAATACTGCTATAATGCAAATTGGTCTGATGTCTTGTGTCGCAATGCGGACAAGCGAAGTCAAAGTTCGAAGAAAAAATGTTCATGGCTCAAGCCCTCCCAAAAAAGTTGCGTTGAAGTCAGCCACTACTTTCAGTTTAACAATTTATGATATACCAGCAAAATTAAAAAGTCAATATTAAATACATAAAACCAATAAAAAACAGGCGTTTGAGCACGAAAACGCCTGCGAATAAATCTCGTCAAATACCCTCGTTTATTTTAATCTGGGATCCGCCAAAATTTGCCGACCAACGTCCTTAAGGGCGTTAAACTTCTGACACATCGCATTGTAGACTTCAACCAATTTTGGATCAGGACAATATGTCTGACCCTGGCGACCAACCGCCAACTCATCCAGCAAATCCGGCAGGGTCAAGTCCGGTTCGGTCTGTTTGCGGTAAGCAAAGAGCGTCAGAACATAAGCGCCGTAGCAAGTGCCTTCGGTGGCGACGTCCGGGATAAATACTTCTCGGTTACACACATTGGCAATCGTCGGGCCGGCGTAGCTTTTGCTATGCATGATGCCGCCGGTTAAAACCAAACGCTTGGGCACAATGTCTTTGGCCTCCAACTCGTCCATGCCGTTTCTGATGCCAAACAGCGGCAGCAACAGAGCCAGGTGAAGTAAATGTGCCGCCTTATCGTTCTGGGGGTTCAAACCGAACAGCAGGGAGATACCTTTTTCGTCAAAACCGGCGCCAGGCTCGTTAATCAAAAACGGCAAACCAAGCAAGCCCCGACAATCCGGATATTCTTTGGCCATAGCTTCCACTCGCGACATTAAAGCGGCAAAGGTAACATCGGTGTTGGCATCGCCGCGCGCATCACAATAATGCGCAATCATCATTTTCAAATAGCGGCCACCATTCTTGATCCAGATCATCAAGAAATTCTTACCATCCGCGGTCTTGAATGGATCAATGGCCGGTGAAATGCCCGAGAAAGGCCGATCGGACAAAACGTTGAGCACAAACGAGGTGCCAAGCGAAAGCGCGCCTTCACCGGGCCGGCCAATCAATGAGCCGGCCAAGGCGCCTTGCTGATCACCTTCAAACGGAATAACCTTGGCACCGAAAGGCAGACCAAAGGTCTCCGTCCCCAGAAAGCTGATTTGACCGATGAACTCTCCGGCCTGATGCACCGAAGGCAAGATTGATGATAACGATGGCATATCATTAGGCATCTCTCTATACATCCGATCAAATTTTTGCATCATCCAGCTACAAAACCCGGCTCCGTCGTCTTCAATTGGAAACATCCCGCTGGCTTCACCCACACCGATCGCGTTTTTGAGGCAAGCCTTATTGAAGATGTAGCCACCCGGCGTAAAAATCCCATTACGAATGTAGTCGGAGAAACCGCCATGTTCCCACGCCTCCGGCAAACGTGAAACGGTAAAACGTTGGGCCATCTTGACCCCAAAAGCCTGGGTCAAGCGCTGAGCCACATCCGCGTTACGGTCATCGCACCACAACGGCGCGGCTTCGCAATTACTCCAAACCAATCCATGCATTTGGCCAACCAGACCAACATAGGCATTCTCCCGAGACAACCCCAAATCAGACAATTTCTGATTCAAAATTTTGTTTACCTCACGCATAGCGTTTTCCCAACGACAAGGATTTTGCACCATTACGCCCTCGGGCATGTTGGGTGCAACTAACTCTGACCCGTAGCCGTAATCGGCACTCGCTTCGGCTAGAAGCGCACCGTCCAAGCCTCTGACCTGGCCAGTCAGACCATCGGTGCCCAAATCATAGGCAAAAAACAGGGGCGGTTGGTTTGATCCAACTTTGTCCTTACTCATGACCATATCTCCTCAGGTTGTACTCTCCAAATATTCAAAGGTCTTGCCACTTTGGCAATTTGAATTAACCAAAAATTACCAAAGATGTCAAGAGAATAATTGGAAAATTTTTAGAAAATAGAGTTATAATTAAAATATTAAAGAATAATCATTTTTATGTCTTTATCTCCCTCAAAACGAGCTAACCAAGTCATCGCTTCACCCATTAGAAAATTTTTGCCTTTGGTTAAACAGGCAGAGAATAAGGGGATTAAAGTTTTTAAAATTAATGTCGGCGATCCGGATTTATTGCCGCCGCCAAAATTATTGCAGACCATAAAAAATTACCAACAAAAAAATTTGGGCTACGCGCCGTCACCGGGCATTGCCGAACACACCGCCGCTTGGGTTGAATATTACAAAAAATTTGGTATCAAATTAAAACCGGAAAATATTATCCCCACCGTCGGCGGCGCCGAGGCCATAATTTTAGCTTTAATTGCTTTGTGCGATCCCGGCGACGAAATGATAGTTTTTGAACCGCTTTATACCAGCTACAAGGGCTTTGCCGCCATGACCGGAATTAAATTAGTACCGGTAACTTTAAAAGTGGAAAACAATTTTGCCTTGCCCGACGAAAAAGAAATTATTAAAAAAATTACCAAAAAAACCAAAGTCATTGCTTTGATTAATCCCAACAATCCGACCGGTTCAATTCTTTCTAACCAAGAAATTAAACGCGTGATAAAAATTGCCAAAAAATTTAATTTATTTATTTTATCCGATGAGACTTATCGCGAAATTGTTTTTTCTGGTAAACCCAATAGCCTGCTGAAATATTCTGAGGCTAAAAATCGAGTCATGGTTGTTGATAGCGTTTCCAAAAGATTTTCCTGTCCGGGCGCGCGTATCGGCTGCCTGGCCAGTTTTAATCAAGAAATCATGTGGGCGGTTTTGAAATTGGCTATGATCCGTTTATCAGTTCCAACCCTAGAGCAATACGGCCTGATTCCGCTGCTAAAAAATTCCGAGCCTTACACCAAAAAAATTAAAGCAAAGTATCAGCGGCGCCGTGACGCGGTTTTGCAAGGCCTAAAAAAAATCCCGGGAGTTGTGGCGCAAAAACCGTTAGGCGCTTTTTACTTAATCGTACAATTACCGGTGGAGTCGGCCGAAGATTTTATTAAATGGCTTCTGACTGATTTTAATTACCAGAAAAAAACAATTTTAATGGCACCGTTAGCAGAATTTTATGTTACACCCAACCAAGGTAAAAACGAAGTGCGCCTGGCCTACGTGTTAAATTGTCAAAAATTAAAAGAAGCCATGAAGATTTTAAAAATGGCTTTAAACGAATATAAAAAATAAAGCGGCGAGTTAAACACGCGCCGCTCAGTAGTCGCTGAAAAATTTTGCTTACGATGGGATTACATTTTCACGAATGAAATCCGCGAAATCTTTCAAGCTGACCAGCTCAATATGATAGATATCAACAGTTGAATAGCACGGAACCGAAGTGCCATTGCGGCAACCATTGATGCGAATCGTTGCTTGATGCAGACTGTTCAGTTCTTGTGCTTTTTCCACGGGCAGACCACGATGTTCTTTGGCGGTTGCCCGCCAGTAGCTCCAATCGCGGATAAAAACCCAGTCGCCCAAAACACCAACCTTTGTCTCGGGCACAAGCATCACTCCGTTATCTACAACGGATCCAATTTGCGGCCCCAAAACACCAAACCAGTAGCAATCGTCTTCAATTAACACTTCGCCAAAGACTTTAGGCTCAATCCCTGCCGCCGTCAGTTCCTCAACGATTGCCTGGTTTACTGTGGCCACATCGGTAATTCCCACGATATCCATCGAATCTTTCCTCCTTCAGAGTTGAAATCACGCCATTGATACATTACAATCAACAAAGAAATATAGCATATCAAATAAATAAAATCAAGTATACTTGTTTCCCTAATTTTTTGTTATGCGCTACCCGAATCTAAAAATTGAAAAATAAACTTAGTGGTAATACTTTACATTTATCACTAGGTGGGACATCCCATCAATTGATTAAAATTCGCCCCGACAGCGCTTTTCTTGTATAATCATTATAGTTATTATCTAATTTACAAGTATGAAGACATCCACTATGGAAACTAAAATCAGCACCAAAGTCAGCGCTTTAATCGTCTTGGCCGTAATTGCAATCGCGGCGGCGGCCGTCACCAGCTACTTAGCGTTAATACCGGTGACGATCGGCAAGACTTTTTCCAGCACTTCACTTCAAGCCCATTACTATCCGTTGAGCATCAATAAGCCAATCTACGGCTTTCAACTCGAGGGCGCGGCCAAGCTCAATAATCCCGACAACGGCTTAGTTCGGGTCGTACTACTTGATGGCAGCGGTAATGAGTATTTGGTGTTCGAAAGTTATGCCTTAATGGCAAATAATTCATCTTTTACCATCAGCTCTTCGACCAACAACGACTGCGTCGAGACCTGCAAATTATCCGGAGTCGTACCCACAAAATTACGGATTGAAACTCAAAACGCCTCGCTGACCTTGAAAAATTTCACCTATAGTGATTCAGCTGCCGCAACAAAGTCGCTAGATAGCGGCGCCGTCAAAGCCAAAATTGAAACCGGCAAAATCAAAAGTCTTGCCGAAAACATCAAAAAAAGAAATTTGACCTGGGTGGCCGGCGAAACCGCCGTGTCAAAACTGTCATACGCTCAAAAGAAAAAATTGTTTGCCGATAAAACCGGTCAAACGCCGACGATTTTACCCAATCTTCAAGGTCTGGAATATTATAAAGGTGGGGTATTCAGAGTCAAATCAAAAAATGGCACAATCAGCAATGCGGGTCAAACATCCGGCCTGCCGGATCGCTGGGACTGGCGGAAAGTAAACAGCAAAAATTACGTAACCCCAATTAAAGACCAAGGCGCCAACGGCACTTGTTCGTATTTTTCATTTATCGCGTCACTGGAATCCCAAATAAATCTATACTATAACCAAAATCTTAATCTCAATTTATCGGAACAACAAGCCCTAGACTGCCCGGAGCCGGTCATGCATTCCGGAAAATATTATTCCTGCGGCGGCTGGGCGCATGCCTTTACTGATTTTGGCGTGGCGGATGAAGCTTGCGATCCGTATGTCGGCCAGGGCGGCGGCAATAAGTGCGGTGGCAGCGTTGCTTGTTGTGATAATAGCAATGTTTGCAGCGATTGGAAAAACCGAGCCTGGCGCTACAATAGTTTCCTGATATACCTCAATAATCGTTATGATGATCCAAACTGCGACATGGTAACAAAATACGTAAATTCGGCTGAAGACATCAAAGCGGTATTGGTTCATAATGGGCCGCTTGATACTCAAATAATTCCAATGGGCCACTCCATGGCGCTAATCGGCTATGCCAAGATTGCCCCAAACTTTGAATCAGTAATCGATATAGTCGGCAATATTCCTTCAGAAATAAACGGCAAAACCGCTTGGCTTTTTAAGAACTCTTGGGGTAGTGATTGGGGTGAAAAAGGCTATGGCTATTTTTTAATCGATGACCTTGGCGATTTTGCCGGCCTGGGACATGTTATTGGACCGTTCATCCCACCCACCGGTAAAAATATAAGTGTGGTCTGTGAAGACCGAGATAAAGACGGTTATTATAACTGGGGCTCAGGTAACGATCGAACCAATTGCCCGACCGCGACCAAAGGCAAATACTATAAAGACGCCGATGATAATAATCCCAACATTACCTGCATCCCTTACTGCCTTGGACAAAACTGCGGTTCGGACGGTTGCGGCGGCAGCTGCGGCTCATGTTCAACTGACAAATATTGTATTGCCAATCAGTGTGTCTTTAAACAGGTCAGCTGCGCGATCGGCCAACAAATCGGCGATGTCAATGGCGACCTAATAATCAATCAGACTGATCGAGAATATGTCGCCGACATTAAAACCGGAAATATTAGCACAGATAACATCTGCTGTTCCGACGTTTCCGGCGATGGTCAAACGAATTCGGCCGACGGCATCATGATTGACCAAATCATGAAAGGCCTAAAACCCAAGCCAGGTAAGTGCCCAATCATCACTTGTCTTAGCGGCCAAAGGCTTGGCGATTTAAACAACGACAATCAATTTAATCAAATCGATGTTGATTATTTTGACGCTCTAGTCCGGCAAGAGGCGACAGCTAGTGGCGATACTTGCTGCATTGACATGAACAAAGATGGACAAATTTCGGCTGAAGATCGGATACTTTTATGGCAAACCGCCTTTCAAGGCGTTCCCAGTCCCGGTTTATGTCCAATAACCTGTAAAACCAAACGCCTCATTGGTGATATTAGAGAGGATCGGAAAATAAACACTTATGACATATCGCTGTTTCAAAAAATTACAGAAGGTGATCTGCCAGTACCGGAAAATATCTGTTGCGTTGATCTCGACAATGACGGCCAGGTTACAGGAGCTGACTATGAATTACTGAGTAAAATTAATTTCCGTGGCACTAAAACAGGATATTGCCAATAAAATAAATATTGCCCACCTTTGATAAGATGCGCTACCCGAATCTGAAAATTGAAAAAGAAATTTGGCAGCAGGGCTATAGCTTCATCGCTGGCTTAGACGAAGTCGGCAAAGGCGCCTGGGCTGGTCCGATTGTGGTTGGCGCCGTTATCTTAAATCCTCAAAAAAGAATTGCCGGCTTGCGTGATTCAAAATTATTAACCGCCAAAGCCCGCCAACGGCTCGCCTTAGAGATTCAAAGCAAAGCTTTGGCCTGGGCCGTTGGCGTTATTACCAATAATATAATTGATCAAGTTGGTATTAGCCAGGCCAACCTTTTGGCCATGGCTCAGGCGCTGGAAGCGCTGAGTATCAAGCCGGATTATTTACTAATTGACGCGGTCAAATTAAATTATAAAAATTTACCCAGACAATCAATCATTGACGGTGATTATAAAGTCGCCTCTATCGCGGCCGCGTCAATTATGGCTAAAGTTTTCCGCGATGATTTAATGACAAAATTCGCAAGCCAATATCCGGACTACGGTTTTGACCGACACAAAGGCTATGGCACTAAGCTGCACCAAAAAAATCTTGAGCAAAATGGCA
>JBAYMO010000024.1:0-23511 GCA_041663485.1 Candidatus Buchananbacteria bacterium
AATTTGGCATTCACGTCATCGGCAATGGTTTTAACGGCAAAGCTGACGGTCTCGGTAATTCCCCCATTTTTTTTCAGGCCTTCAGCCATTTCTTCGTGTTCGGTGATTTCCATTTTCTCCGCGCCCTGAGCAATGCGCGACATTACCTGCACCGCTTTGAGCGGATACTTGCCGGTAGCGGTTTCGCCGGAAAGCATAATCGCGTCCGTGCCGTCCAAAATCGCGTTGGCCACATCTGAAACTTCCGCCCTGGTCGGCATCGGATATTTAATCATTGAGTCTAGCATTTGCGTGGCGACAATTACGGGTTTGGCATTCTGAACGCAACGACGAATAATTTTTTTCTGAATCATCGGCAAATCCTCCAGCGGCACTTCCAAACCTAAGTCGCCGCGAGCCACCATGACGCCATCAACGGCTTTCAAAATTTCTTCAAAATGTGAAACGGCTTCCGGCCTTTCAATTTTGGCAATAATTTTGGTTAAAGTCTTGGGCCATTTGCCGTCACGAACCGGTTTTTTGTAATCTTTAATTTTTCGACCCAACCGCGACTCAACTTGATGAATTGTTTTGCGCAAATTAATTATATCCTCGGCCTCTTTAACAAAAGATAAAGCCACAAAATCAACTTTTTCTTTTAAACCAAATCTTAAATCTTCAATATCTTTCCCGCTTACGGCCGGAGCGTTAATAGATACCCCGGGGAAATTCATACCGCGATGCGAAGTTACTACGTCGCCGACTTTAACTTTACAAATAATCGCTTTATTTTTTATACTCATAACTTCTAACTGAATCTTTCCGTCATCAATCAAAATCTTGTCGCCTTTACTTAAGTCGCGATAAAGTTCGGCATATTGAATCGGAATAAAAGTCGAAACCTCTTTCAAAGTCACCTTATAGTTTTCCGGCACTAAAACAATTTCCTGACCAGCGGCCAATTTAATCCCTTCCGCCCCCACGTCGCCGGTTCTGATTCTTGGTCCTTGCAAATCCTGCATAATGGCTACCGGCTGATTTAACCTGGCGCTGACTTCGCGAATATTTCTAATCAACATGGCATGGTGTTTATAACTACCATGAGAAAAATTAAGGCGAGCCACGTTCAAGCCGGCTCTAATCATTTTTTCGATCATTTCTTTACTTTCCGAGGCCGGACCAATAGTACAAACAATTTTGGTATGTTTCATATCACGATTCAAAAATTAAAATCAACTAAATTTTTAAAGTCTTAATTACCCAATCGCCAAAATTTTTCGCCACATCGGAGCCGACTGGCAATTCCCATTTTTCGCCCTGCAAGGCTTTAATTAAAGCAATTAAAGCGGTTACGCCAATCAATAAATTAAGCAGCCAGCCCAGCATCGGAATAAACATCAAAACCAGCGAAGCAACAAATAGCAACGCGCCTTGATTGGCGTGAAAACGTACAAATTCATTGTCTTTTTTGGTGGCTAAAACAATAATAGATAAGATCCAAAGATAGCTAATAGCTCCCCAAAATTTATCATCGGAAGAAATTTTTGTTTGTGGCATAAATTTTAAAAATTAAATTATTATTCTTGCTTGTATTATAACACAAAAACTTGCTTGACAGCAAAGTTAAGATACCGTAATATTTATAACGGTTCGGTGTACCTTAAACCACAAATACCCAACAGTTTCATCAGAGACAGGAAGGGAGGTGATTGAATTGCCAACAGAAGAAGCAGCCAGCAAAGAAAAAGACAAAGGGGTCGAGGAAGTGACAACCGAGGCTCGCGAAGATGGTTACCTTTGTCCCTATTGCAAGAACGGATGGTTTTCCACCATAACCCTCAGTTGCGACAAATGCGGAGCATACGAGGACGATTTTGACGAATGATCCCGTTGGGAATTGCCGGGACTTTTGCGGTTACTCCCGGCCTTTATTTTTCAAAAAAAACGAGACTATGAGATCTCGATTTTTTTATACAAAACAATAATTATTCTTTAGTAATATTTTTAGCTTGCTGCCAAATAATTTCAAATTGACTTTTCATCATCTCGGCTAGCTCCGAACTCTCCACCAAAAAACCAAAACTTTCCTGACTGGAAGAAATAAATCTGACAGTGTTATTGTAAATACTATAGCCCAAAGAAAAATCTACATTGGCCGGCGCGATCCGAACTTCCCGTTTCAAATTCTCGCTGCCCAGCAAGAAAGGAAATTTTTTAAGATCAGGCACTTGTGCTTTTGGCCAAATTACTTTGAGACTAATATTCTGTTCGGCGCGCTTTTGATTAAATTCTTTCATAAAATCCGAGCCCAAAAGCTCAAATATTTTTTTAATCGGCCAATAGGCTCGAACCGTCAGATCGCGATATAGCAGCATATCTTTCATCATTTGCCGCAATTCTTTTTGACCGGAATAAAGTTGGAGCTTGGGCGTCAGGGATTTTTTTTGATTTTGATAAGTTTGTTTTAAAATTTCCAGCTCTGAATTGGCGGCCATGATATCTTTTTGCTTTTCTTCAAGGATAAGCTGGATCCTTTCCGGTGGGCAAGCGATAAAAACTTTGGTCGAACCTTTCAAGGTTTCACTGACTAACCCAGCCTCAAGAAGTTTTTTAAGTAAATCATAAACTGAAGTTCGGCTAATACCGGCTTGTTTGGCTAATTCATTGGCTGTCATCTGACCACTGTTAAAAAGCTGCTGAAAAAGCTCCGCTTCAATCGGCCTTAAATTAAATAAAGCTAATATTTTATGGGGTTTCATGTTGTTTCTTGTTGTCGAATTTTCACGACACACTATACATTACCCTGATTTTAGCGCAAAGTCAAGGCAGGAGGAATATTGTGTTCCTTGACAACCTTATCAACCATGAAAGGATCAAATCATGAAAGCCAAGGAGAGTCTGTTGGATTTACTGGGGCCTCCGATCATTGGGCTAATCATCGGGCTGACGGCCGTTATGATTTATTTCTCGACTGCCAGCTGGGCGGCAGGAGATTTAAAATTGGAAAATTGGTTTACAATTTTTTTCGCTTTTCACGCATTTGTAACCATCGTATACATTTGCGCCAACGTCCTGTTTATTGCCTCAGACGACGAAAGTGAAATAGGCGCTACCTTGTCTGGAATGATTGGCATTCTAGTAGCGCCTCTGGCTTCGGCAGTAATGTGCGGCCTCCCCGTAATGATTTTCGACGCAATATCATACAAGAATTTTGTTGACCAATTGGGCATGTACGACTTAAAGTCGGCGATATCGGTCAGCGTGATTAATGTCGGCTTTTATTTCGCGATTGGCCTTGTCTGGTCAGTGATTATGCTTCCATTTAAATTTTATGACCATAGGGTTAAAATTTTAAAGGCGGCATGGATGTTATTGAAAATGTCATTAAAAAGCCAGCGGGCAAAATTGCGTGTCATGTATAAGGTGCATGAAGTGGCGATAACAGGTAATTGGCAAGGACTTGAAGACCTGCGTGCCAAATTCGCCGATATCAATGCCCTTGACGGGCGTGGCAGAACACCCCTTCACCTGGCGATACTAAATAATCAGTTACGAATCGTCAGAATGTTAGTCATGTATGGGGCACGAACCGACATTGCCAGTCAGATTGGTGGGTTATTCGGTGAAGAATTAACTGCACCCGAACTGGCGCGCCACGAATTAGCTCGGATGGTCAACAAACTTACCAACAGTGAAAACGAAGATGTATGTTTGAGTGATATTGCTGCTGCCTTTAAAGTTCTTAAAGATCAAGAAGAAGAAATTGCTGCCTTAAAGAACAAGTTGATTGAAGCGCATGATATTGATCGTTATCTGCAGTCCCAAGAAACTACAACACAGAAAGGGAAAAATAAAGATGCCGGAAATTGAAAGGCCAATTTTTGTCATCGGCTGCAACAACAGCGGTACATCGCCCTTCACCAAGGCGTTACAAAGTCACCGTCAAATTTGCGGACCACCACCAATGGAAAACACCGACGATTTTGGACAACGACATCCCATGGAAATCATTGATCTGCCTGGAATGCCAAGTATTGTCCGACGACAACTCGGAGAGTGTTCCTTTCGCGCCTTGGGTTGCGCCGAGTTCAAAGGAATTGATTACGTCACGGAGGAGCAGTGTACACCAGCCATCGCCCAAGAAATTAGATTGGCTCTTGGTCGATTCACCCAGCCAGGAAAGCGCTTTCTGGGCAAAAATCCTTCCAATGTCTTGCGAGCCAGACTTTACCAAGCGGTCTTTTTGGATGCGGATTTCATCGGGATATATCGTAACGGCTACGCCGTAGCCGAAGGCACAAGACGCAAACGGCTTCTTGACCCCGAGCGGCTGCAGTTTGCCGGCCTAAACATCACGATTACTCAAGCAGCTACGAATTGGAACAACAACAATACCGTAATGCTCTCGATGGCAACTACCTACCTGCGACGCTGCCTGCTGGTTGCCTACGAGAATCTAGTCGAGGATCCAGCCAGCACTTTTAAAAACGTTTTAGACTTTCTGGGTCTGCCAACCAATGGCTTTCAAGCCCCTTGTCTAAAGAAGGATTTGAACAAGATTCAAATTGAACGACTTACCCGGGAGGAAATTAGCCATGTAACGGAGGCAGCCTGGCCAATGTTACGGCACTTTGATTATCGTATCCTAAGCCCTGAACCAGATCGAGAAAAGATCATGACTGCCGGACTGGATCGAAAAGCATAGAGGCCAAACCAACCCCTTGGCTTCTTTTTTATTATAAATAAATATTATAATCTAATTTGTCGGTTACTAAAAATATTCAGTCAAAAATAAAAAGCTCTATGGGCGTAATGCCGACTAGAGCTTATTTAACCAGATTCTCTGGGTGTGATTTGCAAAATGATCCGATTCATCGAATCAATTTCGCTGATGGTAACGGCCAGCAAATCACCAACCTTGGGCGCGTTATCAGATGAGTGCCGCAACAAGCCCTCCAATAGCTCTCGCGGTCGGTCAAACATAGGTCTGAGTGCCAAAAACGAAAATGTATCATGCGAACGCACCACCAAACCTAAGAATCTCTGATTTGCTTCGACCCCTTGGCCCAGGTTATTCTCCACCCATAATTTGCCCTTAAGAGCTGCTTGACGGCCGCAAGCCTCAATCACAAGCTTGCCATCTTGGTGCACCTTAATATTCACTCTCGGGTATGGTAGCGAAATTCTCCGGCACGATACATGACCCAAAAATTTTTGAGCCATGGCCGGATTAATCCCATCTTCAAAAACAAATAACGGAATATCTCTTATCTTCATGAGTTGTTCCTTTGCCGGTTCCAAATTGAAATGAACCAGGTTTATCTTAAATCCAAGCCGTTACTTTGTCAATAAGAAAAGCCGGCCGCCCCATATCAATGGAACGGCCGACTATCTTTAATTGTTTGAAATTTAAAAATTTTGAATTTCCACGAAACAATCTTATATCAACTCCTTCAAATCATTGGCCTCCCTGGCAGTAATCAAATCATGACTGCTGATAACTCCGACTAATTTTTCTTTAAAATTTTTATCTTTATCCTGTCTCTTATCCAAACGTAAAAAAATTTCCAAAGTCTGATCAGCCAGTTTGTCGTCCAAATAAGCCTTGGTAACAAATTTCGTGGCCAGTCGGCTTTCCATTTCATCAATTTTATCGACCGTAACCATTCTTGATTCAAGCTCGGCCAAATCCTGCTTGGTGGCCATTCTTAACTCAGCCAGATCCTGCCTGGTTTCCATTCTTAGCTCGGCTAAATCCTGCTTGGTGGCCATTTCCTGCCGAATACTAATAAACTCTTGGCGAGTTTCGTTGGCAAAATAATTTACCGCCTCCAAAACCTCGTCAAGTTGTTTGTCAGTTTTTTCAGACAACAACTTAACGGCTGACAAAACCTCATTATTGGCGCTATGTTGATTGTTTTTGGAATTTTCCATAAGCAATCGACATTATTAATTAGTATAGATATTGTAATCGTTATACTAAATCACGTCAAGAAAAGGCCGGTGATCTCTCCCCGGCCTTTTTGCTATGTTTAGAATTTGAGATTTTAAATTTGTAATTTCCGCGTCGCGGTTTTACATCATGCCCATACCGCCCATGCCCGGCATGCCGCCGCCCATACCATGATCATGCTCATTTTTTTCCGGAATATCAGTTACCACCGTTTCCATGGTAATTAAGGTGGTGGCAATAGACGACGCGTTTTCCAAAGCCGTCCGAGTCACTTTCATTGGATCAACAATGCCGGCTTTTAACATATCAACTTTGGCCATAACGGAAAAATCATAACCGGAATTGGCGTCCTTTAAATCTTTAATATCATTCAAAATTAAAGAAATATCTTTGATCCCCGCGTTTAAGGCAATTTGACGCAAAGGCGCGATTAAAGAAGTTTGGATAATTTTAACGCCAATTCTTTCCTCGTCAGATAAATCCATTTTTTGTTCTTTAATTAAATCCAATAAGGCACCGGAAATCTTAACCAAAGCTGCTCCCCCGCCCGGCACAATCCCTTCGGCAATGGCCGCTTTAGTGGCATTTAAGGCGTCTTCAATTTTAAATTTCTTTTCTTTCATTTCCGTTTCCGTGGCCGCGCCAACTTTAATTACGCCCACGCCGCCGGAGAGCTTAGCCAATCTTTCCTGCAATTTTTCTTTGTCAAATTGCGAATCGGTCATCTCGTATTCTTTTTTAATCTTAGCAATGCGACTGGCAATTTCTTTAGCTTCGCCTTTACCGTCGACAATCGTCGTAAATTCCTTAGTGGCCACGACTTTTCTGGCCTGACCCAAATTTTCAATCTCGGTCTTTTCCAATTTTAAACCAACTTCTTCGGAAATAACTTGGCCGCCGGTTAAAATCGCGATATCATTTAACATTTCTTTGCGGCGATCGCCGAAGCCCGGCGCCTTGACCGCTAAAACATTAAACGTGCCACGCAATTTGTTGACGACAAAAGTCGCTAAAGCCTCACCGTCGATGTCATCGGCGATAATTACTATTTCTTTGCGGCCGCTTTGCGCTACCTTTTCCAAAAGCGGTAAAATGTCGTGCAGCGCGGAAATTTTTTGGTCAGTAATTAAAATATAGGCGTCGTTGAATTCCGCTTCCATTCTTTCCGGATTCGTCACCATATAGTGAGAAACATAACCTTTGTCAAAACGCATACCCTTGACCACTTCTTTACTTAAACCAAAAGTCTGACTTTCTTCCACCGTTACTACGCCATCCTTGCCCACTTCTTCAATCACGTCAGCAATCATTTGGCCGACCGATTCGTCCAAAGAAGAAATGGTCGCGACCTGGGCGATTTCTTTTTTATCGTTGACCGGTTTGGTGATTTGCTTTAAGCCTTCAATAGCCGCGGCCACGGCTTTTTGCATGCCGCTTTTCAAAGCCACCGGATCAGTGCCAGCAGCCACGTTTCTCAAACCCTCTTCAATAATCGCTTGAGCCAAAACAGTCGCCGTGGTCGTACCGTCGCCGGCCACGTCATTGGTTTTCTCGGCTACTTCTTTAATCAAGGACGCGCCCACGTTTTCGAACTTATCTGCCAAATCAATGTCTTTGGCAATAGTCACCCCGTCGTTAGTAATAATCGGCGAACCAAAACCTTTATCCAAAACCACATTTCTGCCCTTAGGACCCAAACTAACTTTGACGGCGTTGGCCACCTGATCAATGCCTTTTTTAATTTTTATTCTGGCGTCTTCGCCAAATAATATTTGTTTAGCCATATTTTTAGCTTGTAAGAAGTAGGCGGTAACTTGTAGATAAATAATTGTCTACGAGCTACAAAATACTTCCTGAATTAATTATTAATTATCAATTTACTCTATTTATTCTATCACCGCTAAAACATCTTCATCGGACAAAATTTTATAATCAACCTTATCAACTTTTACTTCTTCACCGGCGTATTTACCAAAAATTACTTTATCCCCCACTTTTAAATTAAATTTGGCAATTTTTTCGCCATCACCAATAGCCACAACTTTGCCTTCAGCCTTTTTTTCTTTATCAACGGTATCCGGCAAAACAATTCCGGATTTGGTAACTTCTTCTTCGGTGATTGGTTCAACCGCGATGCGGTTACCTAGAGGTCTTAATTTCATAGATTTTGAATTTAATTGATTAAAAACTTGGGTTAAATTAGCACTCTAATTTACAGAGTGCTAACGATAATGTTATCTTAGTTAATATTAACGTGACTGTCAAGAGATTATCAACCCATACTCTAGTCGGCCTCCTCTGAATCAGCATTCTTTAAATTCAGACCCAAAACCAGCCAAAAAATCATTAAACCAAAATAAATAGTCCAAAAATAATGGTCGAATAAGGAAATAAATAAAATAACCAGCAAACTAAAGAATAATATTATTTTTTCCAATTTTAAAGTCAAGACATCCCGCCACGATTTCAACCGTCTCCAAACTGGCCAAAATATTAAAATTAGAATCAGTGAAAAAAATAAAATACCAAACACACCCAATTCAGCCAAAATCAATAAATAAATATTATGAACCGGTTGATAATAATAACCCGGCCAAGTTGAATTGTATTTTTGATAAATAGCCAAAGTGTAATTGCCCAAGCCCTGACCCAGCAACCAATCATTTTTGATCAAACTTAAAGCTTGCCTGGAGTAAGCCACTCTCAAACTTATTGATTGTGCTTCCAATTCAGTTTGAGTATTAATACGCGACAGAAGTAAACCGGAAAACAAGCTAATCAAAATTATCAGCGTCGCCAAAATGACCGCCAAAGCACTATAAAAAGATTTTTGCCATAACTGATTTTTTTGCCGCCCAAGCCAAAAAGCAAAGCCTAAAAAAAATAAAAGTAATGCCAGCCAGGCCGAACGGGAAAAAGTAAAAAATAAACCGGCCGTAATTATAATTAAACTGGCAAAAACATAAATTCTTGACCAGGTATCGGTTTTTTTTAAAATCAAATAAATTAAAAAGATTATGGCTAAAGCCAAAAATCCTCCCAAAATATTTGGATGAGGCAAGCTACCATAGGCTCTCAGCCAGCGGCCATCAATAGTTTCTAAAATAATTGAACCCTGGCCGATCGAAAGATGTTCAGCCCAACCCAGCCATTTATTGGCGGGAATATATTGATTTAAAAATTGCCAAATCGCCAGCAGGCTTTGAGTCAAGGCCGAAAAGGTAAGAACCCAAACCACTCTTTCAAATTTAAAATTAAAATTTAAAATTATGACCACCAAACAAATGGCTTCTAAAAATTGAATCCAACGAAAATACGCTAAGGCAGAATCCAAAGACCAAATAGTTGAAAGCCCGGCTAAAAAACAAAACACCACTATTAAACGATAAGCATGATGAGAAATTTTATTTTGGGGGCAACAAAAATTTTTATAATTAAATTTTTTGCTTTTAGCGTTAAGCAACAACCAAATCACAAAAAATAAAATTATTCCCCAAAATAAAATTTCCGTGCCATAAAGACTGAGACGGCCATATTCCCAAACGTCGCCATTTAAACTGGCATCACGCCAAATCAATCGGGTTTGCCAGGGCAACAAAAAAAGAAAGAGATAAAATAAATATTCGATAATTCTGGCTAATTTATTCATAAATCCAAACCCAAAGATTTAACTCGTTGCCGCCAGAGGTCGAGATAATTCTGGCGTTTATCATTTTCATGAAATTTCAACATGGAATCGTTAATGACCACTTCCGTGCCGCTCGGATAATGACCCAACCGATGCTGACGCATCTTTTTTTCCTGAAAAATTTTTGAAGCTCGTTCAAAAAAATCACCGATGACGCCGGAAAAAAACTTTTCCCCGGTTTTTTTAAAAAAATGCGAAAAAAAATTTTCCTTGACCCGCCGGCGGTTAGACAAAAGAGTAGGAAAAAAATTCGGTATTTCCTTTTGGGACCACGAGTTGCCGGCTAAAAATTTTTGATAAATATTTTGATCAAAAATCGGCGCCAAAGTGGCTAGCCAATACGTCAAGTAAATATCATCGGGTTTTAAAGAAATTCGAGTTAAATCCAAAGAATCATCAGCCAAATAAAAACTCAGGCAAACCCGATCTTTAATTTTACGGCCATAACGCCGCACGCCCAAAACCGTGGCCGAAATCGTGATTAAAAAACGCGACCACCAAAGCCGTCCCTTTTTAATAATAATAAAAAAATCGATATCGCTGTCGTTGATGGCGTTATTGTAGCCGACATTATTGCAAATGGCGATCATTTCCACAAAGGCCACCCAACGAAAACAGCGGGCGGCGCGCAAAGCGATTTTAAATTTCTTCTCGGCCAGTTGATAACGATCACCACGAACCGCCACCAAATCGTCACGGCCGGACAAAAAATACATGCCAAACTTGGCACTAATTAATTCGGACAAATTCTTGGATTCAATGGCGGTCTGAATTTCTGATAACTGATAAATCCGATCTTCACGATATAACCATTTATAAATCTCAAAAACTGTTAGAGGGTAATTAAAAATATCAAAATACGCGATGGTTTTTAAGATTGAAATTTCCAAAGCATTAAAATCCTTAATCATCTTTTTTTGGTTGATCAAGCTGAATCGTATCGGGGTTGGTTTCCCCGCCGGCAATTTTTACCACATCCTTATCAATTTTTTTGAATTCTTTATAAGCGGCATTATACATATTTACCGTCGTCCCCAAATTATTACCCAGCTTATCAAAATAAACTTGATAGGCGCCCAAATGTTTACCTAATTGTTCGACATATTTTCTAATCTCTTTGGCTGACTCTTCAATTTTTAAAGCGCGCAGGCCTTGTAAAACTGTTTGTAAATAAGCTAAAAAGCTGGTAGGTGAAACAATAATAACATGATAACGTCTGGCCGCGCGTTCAATTAGACTTTCCGTGTCTTCGGTAATCATGCCGATTTTATTAATTAATAAATCATAATAAATCGCTTCATGAGGAATAAACATAAACGCGAACTCCATGGTGTTTTCCTTGGGTCGGATGTATTTTGAAGTTTCCGTAATACGCATTTTCAAATCATTAACAAATATTTTTTCCAATTTCTCTCGCTCGACGGGATTTTTTTCTTCCGTAATGCGATTATAATTTTCTAAACTGAATTTGGAATCAATCGGAATAATTTTATCTTGCACAAAAACTACCGCGTCCACAATTTCGTTGTCGCTGAATTTATATTGCATCTGAAAAGATTCCGGCGGTAAAACATTTTTTAAAACCGTCTCCAAATAATATTCCCCCAAAACTCCCCGCTGTTTGGGATTTTTTAAAATGTCCTGCAAACTCTGAAGTTGGTCGGCAAACCCCACCACTTGCCGGTTGGTTTCATCCAGCTTGGTCAACCTTTCGGTTACATCGCGAATGATTTTGGCGCTCTGGCCGAATTGCTCCTGCATGATTTGAGTCGATTGACCCAAACGATGATCCAAGGTTTTAGTCACCTCATTGATTTGATTTTGCAGCATCAATAAAGCCGCGTCGTCTTTGGGCTTAGCATTAAGCAATTTAGTGTTTTTGCTGACCAAAAAAATAATGATGCCAAAACCGATCGCGGTGATAGTAATAACAAGAAACAATAGAAAATAAGTGGCCATAAATATTTAAAAATTTTCGTTAATTAAGTTAAATTTACCATAAAAATTTATTTAAATCAATTGACATTAGGACGCTAAAATGGTATTTATTATAGTATCGCAGCATAATTTCTCGTGCTCTAAAAATTAAGAAATTAAGCTTATTCGCGACAAATTTAAAATCATTAGCATCAAAATTTTAGCCGGCGCCTTTCGTGGCTTTATTTATTTAAAAGATAGTTTTCCCCGCTTGTGGAAAATTATTCATAAGCCGCTGCAAGCGATAGGTCGGTTTTTTTTGTTGGCTTTAATCTTGCCTTTTTACAAAAATTATTTGGCTCTAGCCAAACAGGTCGGCAAATTTTACGCGCCACACAAAAGCCGCCATCATTTAATTCATCCTTTTTCTCGACGTTACCTGAATCATATTATTATTGGCTTTGTCGCTTTTTTTACTTTAACCGCCAACCTAAACGCCAATGAAGTCAAGCGCGAAGATTTCGGCCAAACCAGTGTCGTGGCTTCACTGTTTACCAACGAAGACTTAGGCCTTGACCAGCAAGAAGGGCCGGTTACCCAAAGCGGAAAAACTTTTCATTATTTCAGTCAAACTGGCGTCTCCACCAAACCACAAATTGCCACGGTTGATTCCGAGGAAGAAATTATTCCTTTTACGGTAGCCGGCGATAGCGCTTTAATTGAACCAATACTCTCCCCGGTTGAACAGGCTAACCGCCAACGCGACAAAATTGTTATTTATATTGTCCAGCCGGGCGATACCATTTCGCAAATCGCCGGTGAATTTGGAATTTCCGCCAGTACTATTTTATGGGAAAATAATTTAACCGCCTACAGTATCGTCCGACCGGATGATAAATTAACCATTCTGCCCGTCTCCGGCATCAGACACAAAGTTGCCAAGGGAGAAACTATTTCCAAAATTGCCAAAAAATACGGCGTGACACCAGACTCAATTATTGATTTCAATAAATTAGCTTCAATTAATGACATTAACATCGGCGAACAACTGATGATCCCGGGCGGTAAAAAAATTGTCGAAACGCCGACTTACACTTTAAGAAAATTATATCCGACACCATCGGCTAGCACGCAAAAAACCGCGGCGGCCACAGGCAGTGGCCGCATGGTCTGGCCAAATTCTTGTCGCCGTATTTCTCAGTATTTCGGTTGGCGCCATTCTGGTTTAGATATCGCTTGTTCACACGGCGTGGCCATTTTTGCCGCCGACTCCGGCCGCGTCATAAAGGCTCAAGGTGGCTGGAATGGCGGCTACGGCAATTATATTATTATTGATCACGGCAACGGCTTGCAAACCGTCTACGGCCATTTGAGCGCTATCTATGTTCAAGCCGGCGAAAGCGTAGGCCGCGGCCAGGTGATCGGTGCCGAAGGCACCACTGGCCGCTCCACGGGTCCGCACTTACACTTTGAGGTCCGCTCTGGTGGCGCCCGACGCAACCCGTTATCTTATATTAGATAAAAAATATGATTAATAAAAACTATAAGCTGATTTGGGTAATTTTAGGTTTGTTTTTTTTGGCGCAGGGTTTATTAAAACTTCATTTAATTCCCGTGTCTTTGACGGCCATCATTTTAGGCGTGCCCTACTCGGCCAACCCGATTGATTTTTTTATTTATCCCTTTATTTATTTTATTTTAAAATTTTTTCTCTCTGCGTTTGGTTTCAAAGACATCAATCAGCTATTAGAATTAATTTTTGAAAAATTTATTAAAGGCCATAGAAATTACCAAATTCCCGAAGCCCAAAGATACGGCCGCTACGGTGCCAAAACCACCATATTTTCTGGCTGGGTAAAAGATTTTTTAATATTTTCTTTTACCCTTTGGTGTGCTTTGGTAATAGGCGGGTATCTAACCTCGATTGGCTACGTGGCCAACAATCAGCAATTTTTATACCCTATGATATTAAATCTTTTTCTCGGCTTTAGTATTATGGCCAAATACTTTATCAAGTAAAAAAGCCGTGATAACAGGTCACGACTTAATTTTCTACCAACCCGACCAGAAGTCGGGTTTATTATTAAGCATTGGCGCTTTAGCCAAACATAATCCACTGCGGCCGAAAAATTAAAAGTATACCCAAAATAAAAATTACCATACCGCCAATAAAGTTCATCAGGCGCGCGTATTTACTGCTGAGGGCAAAGGCTTTCAAAGCCAAGGCTGCCACAAAAAATACAATCAGCTGATTTAAAATAAAAAAGAAAACGTAGAAAAGTAAATACAAATAATAACTGGCCAAACTGAGATGGGAAATACTTAAAACTTGCGTATAAATGGCCGGCAAACCGGCCGAACAAACCAGTTCGATTAAATTAATACTTATAGACAAAGCGATAATACCAAAGACTGCTAGAATATAACTTTTACTCACAACAATATCTTTTATTTTTTGCATAATCCTGCCGCGTTTTTTGTCATCAATCGCTTCGCAGGTTTTTTTCTGCTGCCACCATTTGTAAATATAGTATGCTCCGCTGCCCATGGCAAAAATCCCAACCAGCGCGCGAATAATCGGAATAAATCCAACAAATAAAAAAATGTTGAGCCAAGCCGCCATAATTAAATAATAAGAGATGGCGCCGGTTAAAATAAAGGTTAAACCCAAAATCCAAATTCTTTTTCGGTCTTGAGAGCCTACCAACAAGCTGATTAAAAACAAAAGAATCCACATGGCGCAGGGGTTAAAACCGTCAAGCAGCCCCACGACAATAGTCAAAACCGGTAAAGATAATCCAGCCGCGTCAATGGTACCAACCAACGGGACATAAATCAGACTAGAGTCGGCTGGTTCTTTTGGCTTTTGTTTTTCTAATTCCGCTTGATTTTTTTTATCAATAATATTACCCACAAAATCATCACAGCCATTTTTTTGGCATGCCAGAACCATGTCTTTTATTCTTTGGCCGGTCACTTCATCGTTATAGTAGCCAATAACCGCTTCGGTACCAACCAAAGTTAAAGGCACGCCAAAATTTTTGGCGTTAATTTTCTGACCCACTTCCCCCATCAACGAGGCATTTTCTGTATCATACCAAACTTCCATTTTTCTAATTTGCAAATCAGAAAAATCTTTTTGTAATTGATCCAAATATAAAAATTCGGCATGGCAGTGCGGACAACCATCACCGTAGAATACCGTTAATGTTACGGGTTTAGATTCAGCGGCAAAAACCAGAGCTGGCCAAAACAAAAAAAACGCGGCCAGGGTTAATAATATTTTTTTCATATTTTATCTATCCTTATTTTCTTCCAAAAATTTAATTAAATCTTTGCGATCGATTTCTCCCTGCCGGCGCGCAAATTCTTTACCGGCAGAGTCTAAAAAAATAAAAACCGGAATATCACGGCCAATGTTATACTCTCTTAACTTCTCTGTTTCCCGATCAAAATCAAAGTCAGTCCAATCTAACCAAGGCAATTCGGATCTGATCTTTTCCCAGCGATTTTTCATGACAATGCAAACCGGACACCAAACCGCCGTAAAACTGATTATTTTCATAAATTATTCCGCGCCAAATAATTTTAAGATAAACATCATCACCAAAGCCACCAAAAATATCAAAAAAGCAAAAATTGATTTGCCGGTTTCCTTTTCCTCATGAATCTCCGGAATTAAATCGGAAGCGGCAATATAAATAAACCCGCCCGCGGCAAAACTTAAAAGAAAAATATTGATCCCGGCGATATTATCCAAAAGAAAAAAGCCCAAAACCACGCCGACAATGGAAGTACAGGCCGACAAAAAATTATAAAATAACGCCCGGGCTTTGGAAAAACCGGAATACAATAATACACCAAAATCACCAAGCTCTTGGGGGATTTCATGAAAAACTATGGAAAGAGTTACGGTGAAGCCCAAAATGGGACTAACGGCAAACGCGGAAACAATAACCAAACCATCAATAAAATTATGAAAACAATCCCCGATTAAATTTAACCAGCCCAAATGTTGGTGAGCTTCACAGGTTCCGTGATGGCAATGATGCCAGCGCAGTACTCTTTCCAAAATAAAAAACAAGCAAAAACCGCAAAGCAAATAAACGGAAACCGTCAAAACATTAGGCTCCAAATCAATCGCTTCGGGCAACAAATGAAAAAAAGCGCCGCCAATCATTGAACCGGCGGAAAAGCTGACAAACAGCAAAAGCACCTTGTCTAAAATTCTAGAATTTAAAACCATGCTTAAAGCACCTACCAAAGAAATGGCGGAAATGATAAAAGCGGCGATTAACGCAAAAAATAAAACAGTCATAATGCAAATATCATAACAAAAAAATTAACTAATTTCAAGTCATTAAAATTAGCAAATTAAATCTATCTTTTACCGTGATTAATATCTATTCCACTTTCGGCCGATACTGCAAAGCTTCGGCCACGTCTTGCAGCTCGATTGAATCCTTGCCCGCCAGGTCGGCAATAGTTCTGGCGATTTTTAAAATTCTGAAATATGACCTGGCCGATAGTCCCAACTGATTAACGGCCTGGCGCAGTAAGGTCATGGTTTTTTCGTCCACGACGCAAAATTCACGGGTCTGGCGCGAGGACATTTCGGAGTTAGTAACCAAATCTAAATCTAAAAACCTCTGCGCTTGTCTATCTCGAGCCGCCTCCACTCTTTGGCGAATGGCTTCGGAATTTTCCGATTGATCATTTTCCGATAATTTATCAAATTTAACTTTTGGCACCTCCACGTGCAAATCAATTCGATCCATGAGTGGTCCGGAAATTCTTTTTTGATAATTAATAATTTGCCCGGGCAAACAAGTGCAATTTCGATCCGGATCATTTAAATATCCGCAAGGACAAGGATTCATGGCGGCAATCAAAACAAATTTAGCGGGAAATTGCAGGGTGCCCGAAGCTCGCGAAACCGAGATGACACCATCTTCTAACGGCTGGCGCAAATTTTCCAAAACCGGTCGGGGAAATTCGGGAAATTCATCCAAAAACAATAGGCCGCGGTGCGCCAAAGATATTTCGCCAGGTCGTGGCCAGGTTCCCCCGCCCACCAACGCCACGCCCGAGGCGGTATGATGCGGCGAACGAAACGGCCGAATTTTTATTAAAGGCATTTGCTGGGGCAAAATTCCGGCCACCGAATAAATTTTGGTCACTTCCAAAGATTCGCTCAAACTCATCTTGGGCAAAATCGTGACCATGGTTTTGGCCAGCAAAGTCTTGCCCGACCCGGGCGGACCGGACATTAAAACATTGTGCCCGCCGGCCGCGGCAATCTCTAAAGCGCGCTTAACATGCGCTTGACCCTTAATAAAAGCCATGTCATAACCGCTGGGCTCAAGCTTAACATCAGCTTTATTATTATCAAAAACAAAAGGTGATAATTTTTTTTGTTCCAGCAAATGCCCCGCGATTTCAGCTAAATTTTCGCAAGCAAAAATTTCCAGACCCGACACTAAAGCGGCCTCGCAGGCGTTGTCCTTGGGTACAAACATTGATTTAATTCCTAATCTTTTAGCTTCCAAACAAACCGAAAGAATACCGGTAACCGGCCGCAAACAACCATCCAAAGCCAGCTCGCCAAAATAAATTTGCCTAGACCAGTCGTGCCAGTCTTTTAATTGGCCAGTAGCCAAAAGCAAACTAATGGCAATGGGCAAATCATAAGCCGGACCCTCCTTACGCAAATCCGCCGGCGCTAAATTAATAGTTACTTTTCCGCGCGGAGTAGAAAACCCGGAATTTTTCAAAGCCGAAAGCACCCGCTCTTTTGATTCTTCCACGGCTTTGTCGGGCAGACCGACGATGAAAAATTTAGCTTGACCGGCGGCGGTGGTATCAGCTTCAACTTCTACCAATTGGCAATCCAAACCCACCACGGCCGCGGATAATACTTTGCTAGACATAAATTTTTTAATCAAAATTAAAATTTAAACAAAAAAGCGCCCAGGGCGCTAGGTTGAAGTTATTTAATTTCTAAATGCAGCTTACCGCAAAATATTTTTCCTGTCAAAAAAAATCAAAAAGACAAATATGACTACCCCACTAGAAATCATCACGTCAGCCAGATTAAAAACCGTAAACCACGGAATATCAATATAATCAATCACAGAGTTAAACCGTAGACGATCAATAAAATTAGAAACAGCGCCGGTAATAATCAAAGCATAAGCGCCCACTAGCCACCAATCGGATTTTTTGCCGGCGGCCACCAAAAAAAACACCAAAACAATCAAAACTCCGGCCGTCAAAACCAAAAGCCAAGGCTGACTAAATGGCAGACCAAAAGCCAGGCCGGGATTTTTTACCAAATGAAAGTCCAATTGGCGCATAAAAAAATCCCGCCCCAAAATTTGGTCGGAATTTTTTAAAAAATAATATTTTATGGCTCGATCAGCTACGAATAAAGTCACCAAAACCAAACTAAAAACCAAAAAAACAATTCGGCGCCAGTATTTCATCTTCTAGGCTTCGCCTTTCAGTTTCTTTTTACATTCCACGCACGATGAAGAAGCCGGCCGAGCTAATAGGCGTTTTTCCTCAATGGGATTGCCACAATATTTGCAAATACCATATTTACCCGCTTCAATATTGGCTAAAGCCGTTTTAACGTCACGCAATTGCTCTTCCAAAGTATGTTCAATCGAAAGCCGATCTCCGTATTCGGAAACCTCCGCGGCATTTTCTTCATCACTGCTGCCATACTCCGGCCAATCTGATTTAAAATTATCATTTATGGCTTCATCTTTGTGAGTAAAGCCTTTCAGCTCATTTTCTAATTTCTCTTTCTCCGCGGTTAAGTTGTTTTTAATGATTTCCAGGGTCTCTTTTTCCATAGTTTTGATTTTTATTAATCAAATTGCCTAATTAATTCTATAATAAACCCGCCGAATGGTCAATCATCGCTAAAAATAAAAACAGAGGCGCAGTTAGCGCCCAATTAAAATTGTAATGTGGCGACCGCGCCTCTAAAATATGATCTCGTGGTCGTCCACACACTCACTAGGCAGACAACCAATCGCTTGATTATCTCTCTGGTGAATGTATAGACATTACCGCGAAAGCAGACTAACGCTTCCACTGACTGAAGCACCCCTCTACCTCTCTTTAGCTAGGACTCCTTTTGTAGGGTCCATGAGCTTGTTTTTTTGTTTTTGTTTTAGTGGAGTATAGCCAGTTTTATGCTCCAAGTTTGATAAGAGTAGTAGAGAAGAAAAAAATTCCTCCAATTATTTGGGGAAACTTTTCTTGGGTTGTAAATAGCATTCGCTTGTTACATATACACTATACCATGCCAAAGAATACATGTCAATAATCCATGTCAAACTAGCATATATTTTGGCTAATTATAGCTATTTAATACCACTTTACAAAGCGTTATTTATCTGGTTTAGTATAAATAATGATATCAACATCTTATCCACAGATATTTTAATAAATTTTTATTTTGGCTAAAATAAGACATTTATAAATTTAATAAAAAACCGCCTCAGCATTAGCTATGGCAGTAAAACAAATGATCCACTAACAGTTAAAGAGGGATGGATTTAAACCTGAACCGACCCTTCAGGCGTTCGATGGCACCCATTACCTTAACCTCATTACCAAAAAAAAGCACAACAGCGTGGCCACCAGCGGCATACCAATCAACTCTTTGGCCAGACACCCCAGCCACACACCGAGCAAATAGTTCGACTTCTTCCTGAAACTCCCCATTAGCGACATCGTAGATTTCCAGGATTGGAATGCCGAAATACCACAGGAATCTGCCACAACGATTTGACTTTCTCATGAGTAATCCTCCTGATTCAGGCCAAGACACCATTAAAATACTAATACTTTTTCATAAATAAGTAAAATACATTACCAATTTATCAACTAATTGAATAAACAAATCTTTATGGTTTTTTGGCTAAAATTACAAAAAACTATTTTTATTATTAACTATCAAATGGTGATTTAATTTGACCCAAATATCTATTGGAGACTCGGGTATATATTTGGGTGGTTTGTAAGCTATTGTGGCCCAAAAGCGCTTGGATATACCTGATGTCAGTCCCCGCTTCAAGCAAGTGCGTGGCAAAAGAATGTCGCAAACTATGAAAGGTCGCGTCTTTTCTTATGTTAGCCGCTTCCAGGGCTTGGCTAAAAATCTTCTGAGCGGTTCTGGAGCTTATTTTTTTACCGTCAGATCGCGAAAATAAATAATCATCGGCAGATTTACCAGCCATAAATTCAACAATTTCCTCGAGAATTCCCCTTGGAAGCAAGGTTAAACGGTCTTTTTTTCCTTTGGCCTGAGAAACTTTAATTAAGTGCTCAATCTGATATATATCCTTAACTTTTAAGTTTATGACTTCACTCACCCTGAGTCCGGCGCCATAGGCCAGAGCCAGCATCAAACGATGTTTTTGATTTGTTATAAGTTGAAATATTTTCTTTATTTCTTCTTTGGCTAAAATAACCGGAAGGCGTTTCTCCTTTTTTGGCAGATCAAATAAGTAGTTAAACTTACGTTTTTTAATGCGACAATAGTAATATTTTAAGGCAATAATGGCCAATCTGGCCGTGGAACTGGAAATTTTTCTATCGTTAAGTAAATACCAAATATAATCTTTAATATCCGACTCTTTGACCATTTTGGGATCTTTTTTAGCGTGTTCGATAAAATCATGATTGTAATAAAGATAAGCTTTAATGGTTTTTTGGCTAAAATTACGAGATTCGAGGTCTTTTTTTAAAGAATCAAAAAACATAGCATTTTGGTTAATTATTTGTTAAGATATAACCAGGTTATATGCGCTATGTTGATAGAAAAATAATAGCTTAAATATAATATTAAATCAACCGGTTCGTATAATAGTAGTTATATGAAATATGCTTTTCTTTTTACGGCTAACGCCTTACACTTTTCTATAATGAACAAATTTTATTTTTATTTTTTAAGAGGGGGGTATATGGTGTTTTCTTCCTCTCCGCTCCAGAAAACGATTTATTTATAAAACTATGCAAACTGACCCACAATTAAAATTCATTTCGGAAATTAAAAAACGAATTAATACATTCGAAATTGGCAAACGAGAACGCTCGGTTGAAGATTTTTTTGTTTCTTTTTTTGATGGAATGCCTGGGTTTAAAGCGTCAAGAGATAGCGCACCGCGCTTAAAATACCATAAGACTCTTTATACAGACGGGATAACATCCTTTGATAATGAAGTATTTACTGTTTTTGAATTTAAAAAAGGCGCGATAAAATTTACAGGCGAGAATCAACTTTTATTTAATCAGGAAGAAAACGTAGTTTACACCCAAGCAATCAAATATATTTTATGCTCAAATTCTGAAAAATTTGCTAGCGAATTGAAATTTAACAAAGTACTCCTTTTTAATGGTTCTCAAATCGTTAAAATTTCTATAAGCGAAGAAAATTTGAGTGAAGTTTATTCTAAATTAAAATGGGACGAAGTTTTAGTTAGTTTTTTAAATGATCAAAGAAATCTCTCATCATATTTGCAAAATATAATTCTAACTAAATTCAATACAATTAAGCCCTATGTTGAATTTACAACCATTTTAGATGCAGACAAAAAAATAGACGAGAGTGATATTTTAGAATTATACAAAGAACTTACAGATAGACCAGAAGCAAAGATAAGTATTCTTAGAATGAACTTAACAGAAAAATTTGCAGAATTTTCTCAAGCATTTGATACGCAAATAATTGAAAGAGAGGCAATAAAATTTCAGCAACTCTCTGGTTTAATTTTGAGAATTTTTATTGAAATTTCTGTTCATATAAATGAAGGCATAGATTGCATATTAAGTAGGGACAGCAAATTAATTGATTTTCAAACACAAGGACGCTCCCTCAATATTTATTACACAGAAGAAGACGATGAAGGTGAAATGATTGATCGACCAGTCACTATTTATGCAAACTACATCAAAGATATTGATAAACTCAATGAATTTTTTAAGAATCATATTATTAATAACTTAGATGTCCTTTATGAAGATTATGACAATTTAATTTCTGACGAAAGAACTAGAAAATCCATTGGCTTGTATTTTACGAAGTCTGATCTTTCTCACCTTTGTTATGAATTTTTAACAAAGGTAATTCCTATCGAAATATTAAAAACTTGTCATTTTTATGACCCCGCCGCTGGATCTGGAAATTTATTAAAAGCTCAAGAAGATTATATCTCGGTAATTGGTTCTGATATCAAAAAAATGAGCCAAGACATAATGAGGAATAGACACATAAATGTCCCAAGAAAAGAAATTGATTTCTTCCAAACAACACGAGAAGAGATGGTTACAGAACTTAATTCAATGGTGGAAAAAAATGGCAGGAATTTTATTGATAACCCGCTTTTAATTATAATGAATCCACCCTATCGTGGAAAAAATACATGGGTAGAGCAAGGGCAAATAGGAAATAAAATTGGAGTATCTAGAGATCAAACATATCTAGGCGAAGAATTTATCAAGGTATTGCGATCTAATAAAATACGATCGAATGACTTATCCTCCTTTTTTCTTCTTAAAGCACTTACGTTTTATCTTTTTGATAAATATTACGGATATGTTGCAACATTTTCTCCAACAAACTGGCTAAACCCAGGACGAGGAGAGCATGATGAATTTAGAAACTTTATATCTCAACACACTAAATTTATTGGAGGATTTATTATTAATGGAAAAAAATTCTTTGATAATTTAAACTCTAATTTGTCAATTGCCTTTTCAGTTTTTCAACTCGATAAAGACATAATAAAAGCCGAGAATCAGAAGGATTTTATCTATTATGATTTATATAAAGAGCATAATAAAATTAAAGAGTTATTTGATTTAAAGCAGTATAAGAATTGGGAACCAAGTTATTTAGATAATGAAGAAAGCAAGATTAAGTCAAAAGAAAAATATAGGAGATTATCAGATCAGATTTTTAATGATGCAAAAATAGTCAACTTCTCAAAAAACAGAGAAGAGAAAGTTTATTTCAAAGATATTTTTAGAGCTATCAACTCGCAAACCGGTGACGATCAAAAAGTGTTGCTTCATGCTGATAGCAATTTTAGAAATTTAGATTTAGACAAGGCTATCCCGAATATAGAAATCAGTAACGAAGAAATTTATATCGTAGCCACAGATAAGGCCAATGGGTATGATATTGCAATCAAACCAAAAGAAAAGAAAAAAAGAGGGTGCGTGTTTAGTATCCCGAGAGAGATAGACGGCCCAATTATGGCTTGGCATTATCTATGGGATTACTTAGCAACATATCCCACAAGATTTTATAATGCCGTACCAATTACAAGAAAGTATGCGTTTACTTACATTGATTCCAAGCCATTGCTTACAATCGAAGATATTAAAAACTCAAGAACATGCAAGCTATTTAGTTTTATTCAAAAAAATGAACTGGCGTTGGATTACATTAAAGAATGGCAGGAAAAATTAGGTGATTTACGAGGATTATTCTTTTTCTTTTTCGCTCTAACCCACTCGCAAATTGCCGTAGATATGGCAAAAAATGTATTGTACAAGAATAGTCCGATTTGGTGTCCTGAACTTAATGAAGAAAATATTGAAAATATAAAAACAGTAATTCAATTGGGGACAGCTTTTTCAATTTTCAATTTCGGAAAGAAGTTTCAGGAATTTTCACTTGCCAGAAATGGTGAAAATATTATTGATACTGAGAATTATTTTGATCTTAAGTCTATGTGGTTTAAAGAATCAAAAATATCGGATTTTCTACTTAATATTAAGAAAGATAACATTGATATTGTAAAAAGCATTCTTGCAAAAGAACTATCTGAAAAAAAGATACGAGAGTTAATAGATAGTGAAATAAAGAAGATAAAAGGTTACGCATAAATAAGGAGTCTTGGCTTCGGGGCATTCACCCCCAGCCCCTCTGCCCCTACGCCAAGACAAAAAT
>JBAYMO010000025.1:0-20053 GCA_041663485.1 Candidatus Buchananbacteria bacterium
CCTCAAAGCCTTAACCAGCTCAACCTAAGGCAAGCTACTTTTCTAACCCTAACCCACGCTTGGTGTTTCATAGCGCGAAACATCAAGCGGTTTTTTTATATTGTTGACGAACCAGACTCGCGGTGTTAATATTTACTTAGAGACAATATATCAAAAAAAATTCGCCTTCGCTTTTTGAGCTACGGCGAGACAAACATAGCGCGCATCTTTTGGGCGCTTTTAATTTTGCCGTTATTGACAGGAAATTTAGGCCAGAGTAATTTAGATACAGGTATTATGCCGCTTTAGTGTGCTTTCAGATCGTTCTTTAACTACTTTTGGGAAAGGAGGTGTTTGCAATGTCGCGTCCGACCTATCCTGTCGTTTTTTATGACGAAGCCGTGGGTCAATGGAAATGTGAAATGCGTGATAAAAAGACTGCTCGGGTTTGGGGCATTGGCTATGGAGCATGCCGCAAAGAGGCAATTTACAGAGCACGCAATGAACAGCCAGAGAAAAACTACATCAAAAAAGCGATTGGCTGGATTGATCGTCACCCATTTTTTGGTGGGGTGGTTATTGGTGCATATCTGTCTTATCATCATGCCAAAAAAAATCAAAAAGATTTGCGGCTAAGAGATATGGTTACTACCGGTTTAATCTGCGGCTCTATCGGCTGGGCAATAGCTAAGCTGGTCAATTATTTTCGGCCTATTCCGTCTGTTGTTGGCGAATAGGATTCAACCATCAGTCACCAAAGGAGGTGAATGTCAGACTGAGGATAGTCATGGCAAACTAGACTAGGAGGTGATGCAGCTTGCAATATGTAATCGTTTTACGAAGCATATTACAATCGGCCTGCGGTGTCGGATAACCGAGGAGTAAATGGAGTTGCGCCCGAGTGGTTTGTCCCATTAAACTTGTCATCGCGTCATCTGATGACATTTAACCGCAGGGATTCGCCACCAACTGGCACGAGGTAATATGGTGCGTTCGCGCTTAAGGCTGTAAGTCCTATCAGGCTGCCTGCGCCAATAAGAGTCTTTTAATGACCACGCATACCTTCAAGTCCGCGTTGCAATGTGCGGACAAAAAATCCCAGGTGGGGCAAGTAGCCGAAGATGCTTGCCCCACCACCACACCCTATTGACAGCCAGAATGTTAGTATTATAATTATATTAGGGGGTGGTTCTTTCTACAAAAATTGTTATGGCCACAAAGGCCATCTTAGCACGGGTCTGTGCATAAATGACTTTACAGTACGGTAGTTCCACTATTCTAGTCAAATATGTTTGTCGCCGTGCTTTTCTGTTTGTCAAAATTATGATTTTTTCAATCATAACTAAGTAAATAAAAAACGAGCTGGAAGCATTGCTCCCAGCTCAAGAGTCTTTCAAAAAACAAGAGTGATCGACGTACTGCTTTATTGGGCAGCAGCGTCTTTTTTTTCGCGGCCAAAACGGTAGGTTACTGCAGCCGATAGGATATGACCATCCATTTTGTAATCACCCGGTGCCAGACGATTCCAGGTGGGTTCGACTTGTCGTTTGGCCCAGTAGTAGTTGTAGGCCAAATCAAAGGTCCAGTCCTTTTTGGTATAGCCCAAACCTATCGTCGCGCCCCAGCCATCGCCATCGGCCATGATGGGATTGGTGGTTGACTCGGGGATAGAGCACTTCAACCAAGCCAGACCGGCCCGGACACAGAGGTCCTTTGTGAGCCACTCCTCAGCTCCCAAATGGAAGCTGTAGTTGTTTTCCAACAACATTTTCTGGCTGATCGTCGGTAGATGATCAAAGTCGAAAGCGATTCGACCAAGCCGACGATAATCATAGTAGTTGGCGTCAAGGGCTAACTTTAACTTCGGTCCAACCCACCATTCAAAGCCGGTGCCGAAGCGAGCCGGGAAAGTGACGTCGGTGGTGAAATGGTCGCGACCAAGCGGCCATCGAAAAAGTGCGATTTCAGTTTCGCCTTCCATCTTTACCTTCACCGGACTGCTGTAGCTTAAACCCCAGGCAAGGCTGTCGGTTATCTGCCAACGCAGTCCCAGACGATAGCCAAAACCTGTGGCATAACCATCAGCACTGGTTTTCATGGTCACGGGATCAATCCCGAAACCAAGTTGATGAAAAACTGAGTTGTAGACAAGCTGGCCGGATGCAATGTCAATTCCGGCGCCGATTGATAGCTTGTCTTCAACCAGCTCATAGGCTACGGCGCAAGTCAGATTGATCAGACCCAACTTGCTTTTTTGATACTGCAAGCCGTGTCGCTGATCATTCGGGTTGTCTACGCCCAAACCAAAGGGCGCATAAGTGCCGACAGTGCCGACAGATTTCTCCGAAAGCCGATTAACCAGCATGAACATGGGCATCGGAAAAATACTGAAGTCGGATTCCAGGCCAGTGCCATCGCTGCGTTCAAAATTGAATCGGGGAAAGATTAAATCCGTCCCCATTTGAACGTAGTCGCTTTCGGCCTGAGTCAAACCGGCCACGTTGTAGTACAGGGCTGAGCCGTCGCCGGCAACAGCGTTGTAGGCTCCACCCATGCCCAGCGCCTTGGCTCCTAAGCCGTCGACCCGATCAAGGCCGCCAGCCCAAGCCGCTAATGACGCGAACATGGCAAAAACAGTAAAAAGCATCGGTTTCATGGGGCAATCCTCCATGGTTGTGATTCGGTAAGTACTGGGTAAACAACGCTAAATCATAGCCTTTTACAGCTTGATTGTCAAGATACGGTTGACATTTTTTTATTTTTATATTAGAATTGTTTGTTGTTTCTAAAGTCTAATCAATTTTTAGAAAGAGACAATAATGTGTTATAATTAGTCATGAGAGAGCTATGAGGCTTTTTCATCATTTGTACAGGAGGTTTGTGACCCATAACGGAGGATATACAGCCATGGCAGCTAAGAGATTTTTCGAACACATCGTCACGGTGACTATCGGCGCAACCAACATGCAGAAAACGGCCTACTGGGCTAAGTACTGCGAGTGGTTTGGCGAGGCAAGAGAGTTGTTCATGCTTAACTTGCTTAGCCTGTCGGCTTTTTCGCCGCCCGAAGGCATGCGTTTGGACGAGGTGTTCGAGCAATTTCAGGTCGCGCTGGAAACGGCGGACCTCAACATCAGATTTCTGCGCCCGACCTACTTCGGTGACCGGATTTCCATCCGAATCAACACCCGCAATTTCACCGAGAACTCGGTGATGTTGGTCGCCGACTTTCTTAAGGGTGAAGAGGTGGTGGCTCACTGCCGCCAAACCATCGTGTTTTTCAACCCGGTAAATGGGGAACGGATTCCGATTCCGGAATTTCTGCGCACGCCCGCGCTGGAATTTCAGGTGGAAGCCGCGCCCGCCCAATAACCCCATGACTATTGTATCCATCCCCCCATTAATCAGTTCGCTTGCGTTCTTGTTATTGGGGGTTTTTATTTTATTAAAGAATAAAAAATCAGCCATAAATCTGACTTTTTTTCTGGTTTGCTTGGTAACTTTTTGGTGGCAATTCAGTTGGTTTATTTTATTTAATCTTAAGGATCCAGTTTGGGCCGGTTTAATAGTACGGATTGGTTATGCCGGCATCATTTTAATTCCTGTAACTTTTTTTCATTTCTTCCTAAATTTTTTGGAGATTAATAATAAATCTGACCGATATTTCTTATATCTTTATTATTTAATTTCTGCTGCCTTTGAGATCTCATTATTTACTACCAATTTGTTTGTTTCTGGTTATTATCATTATTCCTGGGGCTATTATCCAAAAGTTTCTCTTCTTCATCCGATATATTTATTGCTTCTGGTGATAATTTCTTTTCGAATCATCTATCTTCTTTATCTATTTTTACATTCTAAAGGAAAAGTTGCTGCTTATAAATATCCTCAAGCGAAATATTTATTAGTTGCTTTGATTTTTTATACTCTGTCAGCTTCAGATTTTTTGATCAATTATGGTATTGAATTTTATCCCTTAGGGTTTATTTTTATTTTAATTTTTTTGGGTATAATTGGCTACACTATTGCCCGCTATCGTTTGATGGACATTAGAATTGTGATGCGTCAAGCTTTTGTTTATGTGGGCTTGGTTGCCTTTACTTATGCGTCGTTTTATCTAATTGCGACTTTGTATTTTGATTTTTTTGGCGAAATTTATTCTCTCCAAGGCTTTATTCTTGGATTGTTTGTCGCACCAATCTTTGTTACCATTCTCTTTGGCGTTAATCGCGGCTTATTGTTTATTGCCAATCGATTTTTCTTTTATAGTCTTTATAACTATCAGGAAACAATTTCTCGGATGTCGCGCCAATTAAATAATTCCATTGATTTACAAAAAATTATTGATTTAATTGTTGATACGATTAAATCAACTATGTTTTTAGAGCGCGCCGGTGTTTTGTTGGTTGATCAAGCCCAAACTCCGGTTTTTTATCGTATTGCTAAAGTTATCGGCTTTAACGAAAAAAATGGCATTAGCTTGGTTCAGGATAATTTTTTAACTCAATATTTGGAAAAAACTCAAAAGCCTTTGGTTTTGGACGAATTGGATCAGTTAGCTCGCGATGCCCGGCTAAATAAAGACAAAAAAAGTTTTGAGCAGTTAAGGACTAATATGCAAAAAATTGAAGCCTCGCTGTGCTTGCCCTTGTTGCTAAAAAATAAATTGATTGGCATCATTGTTTTGGGAGGAAAAATTTCCGGAGATGCTTATAGTAAAGAAGATCTGGGTTTGCTTACTAATCTTTCGTATCAAGCCAGTATTGCCATAGAAAATGCCCGGCTCTATCAGGAGGTTAAGGATTTTAACAAAACTTTAAAACAAAAAGTTGATGAGCAAACTAAAGATTTAAGAAATCAAGCCGAGCACTTAAAAAAATTACTAAAAATGCGTTCGGAGTTTCTGGATATTGCTTCGCACCAATTAAAAACTCCGGTCTCGGTGATTTTGGGCACTTCGTCAATGTTTAGAGAAGGCACGATGGATCAATTACCCAAAGAGCAGCAACAAAAGTTTATGGACAATATATTTTATAAAGCCAAGAAGCTGGGTACTATTATTAACGACATTTTACGCGCTTCGGAAATGGATACGGAAGATTTTCAATTAGCGCCGGAGAATTTAAAACTAATCAGCCTGGAAGAAGTTGGTCAATCGGTTTATAAAGATTTAGAGAATGGAGCTTCGGAAAAAAATATTAAGTTTGAGTTAATTTTGCCCAATAAAAAATTGCCTCAGGTGATGGCCGATCATGATTTTCTAGAACAGGCCATTTTTAATCTGGTTGATAACGCCATCAAATATACGCAAAAGGGCAGTGTGGCTTTGATTTTTGAGGCCTTAGACGACAAAATTGCCATTAAGGTTCAAGACACAGGCATTGGTATTCCGGAAGCGGATAAGGTCAAACTTTTTGGCAAATTTAATCGAGCCGCTAATGCGGTTGATATGTATACCGACGGTTCGGGTCTGGGTTTATTTATCGTTAAAAAAATAATTTCGGCTCATCCGGGCGGCCAAATTTCTTTTGAAAGTAAAGAGGGGCTGGGCACATCATTTACTATTACTTTACCGATACCTAAAAAATAGTATGCCTAAAATAAAAAGCAAAATTTTGTTGATTGAAGACGATCCCGATCAAGTATTTATTTATCAGACGAAATTTAATCTTGAAGGTTTTAATTTTATTTCGGCTAAAAATGGTCAAGAAGGTTTGGCCGCGGCTCAGACCAAAAAACCCGATTTAATTTTATTGGACATGATAATGGCTCAGACAAACGGCCTGGAGGTTTTGCAAAATCTAAAAAATGATTCTAAAACTAAAAAAATTCCGGTAGTTTTATTGAGTAATTTATTTAAAAAAGATTTAGTGGATAAAGCCAAAAATATTGGCGCTTTGGATTTTTGGTCAAAGACCGGTGTTTTGCCGAGTGAATTGGTGGATCGGGTTAGAAAAATTTTAAAATAGTTATTATAAAAAAACGGCCGCTAAAACGATCGTTTTTTTGTTGAAGCAATTTATTTTAGAATGACAGTCGGCGGAATAGGTTTAATAAATTCTTGAGCAATGGAATAGGTTAGAGCGCCCTGATGTGGAACTAAAATTATGTCATTTTCTCTAACATCACTGCCGTAACAATAGTCTCCCCAGGTATCTTGAGGCAAGCAAAGAGAACCAAAAATACTAAATTTAATTTCTTTAAGTGCCGGCCGGCTTAAATTAATCAAGGGAAAATAGTCAAATTCAAATCTCTCCCAGCCAATAATATTTATTCCGCCGTCAACAATGGCCAAACCTTTTCTTTTGACGTCAACTACTTTTAAGACAATATGTATAGCGTCATTGCAGATAATTCTGCCCGGTTCGGTGAGATATCGGCATTTGAGTATTGGCCGCAAGTATTGATCAATAGCTTTGCCAATACCCTGAGCGTAAGTTTTTATGGGCACGGATTCGGTGATAAAAAAGCGGTTAATGAATTTTGGCTCTTGGCTGGAAGCTTCTGCGACGGTTTGAATGATTTCTCCGGCCGCTAAATCTTTGGCAAAGTAGCCCTCTGATTGATAGGGCCTAAAGCCGCCACCAAAGTCGACGAATTCAATTTTTTCTAATTCTTTTTGGTTAAAATTATTTTTTAAATAAGTGGCTAATTCTTTTATGATTATCTGATAAGGTTTCGCATCTTTATTCCAGCTGGAATGAAACTGAATGCCAATTAAAGATAAATTGGTTTGTCGGCTGGCTTTTTGCCAGAATTTTTTCAAGTCGCTTAGCGGAATGCCAAATTTATTCCAAGCACCTTGTGATTTGGTAAATATTCTCACGCCAACCCTGATTTTTTTCTGATTCTTTTTCGCCAAAGTTGCCAGCTTTTCCATTTCTCGAAAGCTGTCAATATTAACAACAACTCTATCGGCATGCTTGATGGCCAAAGTTAATTCTTTTTGAGTTTTGCCTGGTCCGCTAAAAACTATCTTTTTTGCCTGATTTTTTAAAGCAATTTCCAGCTCGCGACCGCTGGAAACATCAAGGTTGAAATTATTTTTTATGACAGTTTTTACAATTATCGGGTGATGGTTAACTTTGACTGCGTAATAATATTTACAGTCAGGCACATATTGACTAAAAGCTGATTTAAAATCATTAATACTTTTATTTAATCTTTTTTGGTCAATTAAATAAAATGGTGTCGGGTTACTTTGGCATAAAGCCAAGATTTTTTTTCTATCTTGGTCAAAGCTCTTAACCAAGCCATTAAGATTGCCCACTTCAACTTCAAATTTTTCATTAAGAATTTTTTTTACCTGAGCCTGAGTTTGGTTAAGCGTTTTTTGTTCGGATAATTTTAAAATTTTTTTCATATTATTTTTCTAACGCTTCTTTTCTAAAATATTTGTAAAGAATTCTACCTTTTTCGTTTAAGCTGCCGGTTTTTAGATCAAAAACCGCGAAATTACTGATAATAGTGGCCAAAGTAAAATTTTGGTCAGTAATATTGGCTTTGGGCGTTTCGTGAAATAATAAAAAATTATTTTTATTTTGCCATAGCTTTTCAATTTTTAACCCCAGGTATTTAATTTTATTTTGACTAAAGTTGTATACTCCCAAAGGCGAAACTTTTTTAATTAAAGTTTTTTCATCCAGATCAATATCAAGGAGTGAACCGGAAAATTTTGAATTGGGAACCTTGGCAATTTGATGACTTGAATTTTTTATTTTTAAAATTGAATTCAAATAAAAATTCCAAATATCATTATAGCCGGTCAACTCTTTTAGGCTAAAGACGTGCTGGGTGGCTGATGAAAGTCGGGGATTGCATTCTAGAACATAAGGCTGGCCTTGGGAAATTTGTATGTCAAAATTGGCCATGCCAACAAATTTATAGCTAATTAAAATATCGGTCAGCTGATTTAAGCATTTTTCTATGGCTAAATTGGTTTTTGGGCTAAAGAAATTTTTTGGTAGCCACTGCACGCCTAGAAATATTTTTGGAAAACCATTTTCATTGATATAGCATTGGCGGCGATAAGCTGAATAAAAGCGATTACCTTGGCCGTCCAAAGCCACGCTTACTCCAATTGGAATGCCGGGTAGATATTGACGGATTAAAGTAGTTTTCGGGTTGAACTTTTCTTTAGCCAAAAGTTGTTTGGCGTTGCTATAAAATTTTGTGCCAAAAAGACCATAGCCTTCAGCCTGCTGAAAAACTAATTTTTCATTTGCCAAAACTCCTAATTCAGCCTGGCTTCGTATTGATGTTGGTGATGGGATTTCTTTCTTCTTTAACAAAGCGTCAAAAAAAAGTTTATTTTCAAATTTAGTCTGCAAATCAGCCGGCGGTGCAATTAGAAAAAATTTATTTTTTTTTGCCCATTTTTTTAGGTCAGAGCTTGGGCGATGGGGCAATAGAAAATATTTAATTTTTTTCTGGTGCATGATTCGAGTTAAATCAGTTTTGGTTATTATATCAAACGTATCCAAGATTGGCGTAGAAACTTTTTTAACTATTTTGTATTCAATAATTTGATCGGCCAAAAAGTTGGCTCTGGTTAAGTCTGACTGAGGTGTATTTTTTTGCACGGCAATATAAAGCTTTTGCCGATTCTTTTTGTCTAAAAAAATTGGATCAATCGTATTAATTAAAGCAATGATTTTATCGGTGGTCATATTTTTTAAAAAATTCATCAATATTTTTAGCTAAATAATCAATATCGTCTTTATTTATCAAGTAGTTGAGTGGAAAAATAATAAATGAGTCGTAAAGTCCGTAATTCAATTCTTGGTTTTTTACTTCTTCGGCCGGCCAGAGAATATCGGCAAAAATGTTTTTTTCACGCAGATATTGCAATAGATCAAATTTAATTTTATTGTTTACAAACAAAGGATAATAATTTAGTTCACTTTTTTTAATTATTTTTGAATCAAGGTTATAAATTAACGCGTTTTTTGTCTCGGAAAGTTTTTGATTATAATACATTGCGATTTGGTGATAATGGGCTTTCAATTTTTTTCGATCAATTAAATTATAAATTAAAAAGGAAAGCCAACTGCCGCCAGTGGCCTGAGGGTTATTGCCAATAATTTCGTCATGAATCAAAAAAGCTTTTTCACTTAAATCATTTAAAAACACAGAGCGAAAAAGATATGACCCAAGTTCGAGAGCACCCTTAATTAGTTGCCAAAAATGAGCCTTGAGCTTGTAAAGGTTAAGGCCAGCCACATTTTTATTTTGGCATAAAAATTTTTGTCCGAGCAAATGGCTGCCCAAAACCGGCGAATGTTTGCGAATGCTGTCAATAATAAAATGATTATTATTCAAATAATCAATTTTTTCCGGTTCAATTATGCGATGAGCGAAATCATCAATGATAATCGTATCAGGTTTTATGGTTTGCAAAAGTCTGGTTTTTTCTTCAAGGGTAAGTTCAAAACCGGTAAAGCAATAATTTATAATAATTTTGGGATTAAACTTGGCAATCTGCTCAAAATAATTTTCTTTGTCAATGGAAAAGTCGGAATTAACTTTATAAAAAATCAATCGGCCATAATGAGAAATAAAATTTAAAGTGTCGGGGCAATAAAAATTTGGCAATAAAATATTGTCTTGGCCGGTGATGCCCGGTAGCTGCTTAATTAAGCACACTAACGCATCGGCAAAAGAAAGAAAAAAATTCTTTTTCTTAAAATAATTTTTTTGAAAAAATGCGTACGGTTGAAAGATTAACGGCTGATAAAAACCAATAATTTTTTTCATTTTACAAATTAATGGATAAAAGAGGTTGAGGAATGTAAATTTTACCGTTTTTAACCTGAGCGCCGCCCTTAGTTGGGTCGTCAAAAAAATCCAGATGACCGCTATCTAAATCTACGTAATCAATCGGCAGGGCCGAAGCGAGGGCGGCGCCGGTGGTCATCGAGATATTTGATTCATACATACACCCCAGCATAATAATTTTATTTAAGCTTTTGGCCAAATTAAAAATTTTAATAAAATTGATTGGCCCGCCGCATTTGGCTAATTTAATATTCACTCCAGAGACGTAATTGCCGAGCAAAAGATTGAGGGCATCTTGGGTAGTGATTACTGATTCATCGGCAATAATGGGAATAATTTTTAAGTCATTTAATTTTTTCATACCTTTCAGATTTTTTGCTGCTACCGGCTGTTCCAGCAAAGCAATATTAAATTTTTTGATTGACTTGATAAATTTTTCCGCCTGGGGTAGCGTGTAGCCTTGGTTGGCATCTAAAACGATTTTTTGATTTTTATTTATTGTCTTAGCGGCCGCCTTGACTCTCTTTAAGTCGTCGCTTAAATTCAGACCACATTTGATTTTAATAATTTTAAAACCTTCGGCCGTTCTTTTTTTTATTTCCGCTATCGTGGCCACATCATTTTTGATGCCAATAGTGATCATAGTCTCGGCATTTTGGCGGTAGCCACCAAAAATATTGGTGAGGCTGATATTATTTTTTTGGCAAAAAAGATTTAAAATCGCTTCTTCTATGGCCGCTTGCGCCGAAGGCCAGCCGGCAAAAACTTTTTGAATTTTTTCGTGATAGTAATACCATTGATCAATTGGCCGATCAAAAAAAGAATTGTTCAATTTCTTCCTTAAAATTCTTTCCACTCCGGCTGGGGTTTCTTTGGTTACTTCTGTGTCAGGGCAGGCATTGCCTAAGCCAAAATACTTTCCTTCGGAAATTTTTAAAAATACAATCGTTGTTTCATCAACTGATTCATAGGCGATTTGAAAGGTCTGGTGAAAATGTAGGGCTCGAGTTTTTATTTCAATTCTATTCATGACGAAAAAAATTCTTTTTTAAACTTTTTAATTCGGCCGCGAAAATCTTTTTGATTTTATTTTGATATTTTGTCGGTAAATTTCTGGCGGGCAACAATGAGGTCATTCGACGATAGCAATAATTCCAGTTTTTTATTTTTTTAAATTTGGTTTTTTTGAATTTGTTAACCAAATTATCAGCTATTCTTTTTTGATTGAGTGCGTGAAAACAAAAATCAAAGTCGGTGTCCAGGCTGGATTCTTTAAAATAATAATCAATGGTTTGAGGATTGGCCAAAAGATTTTTTTTAAAGCCAAAAATTTTTGGATCCAAGCCGGTGCCGGTGGCCAACAAATAAATTCTCTCGCACTTGGCGCATTGATGACACCATTGCGATTTGCCGTGCAAAGGTTTTTTTGACTCGCAAGAAAAAAGATAAGGGGCGATTTTAGGGTAACGATGAGCCAAAGTATAGAGGATATTAGTTTCTTCCAAAGATTCTAGCATGCATTTTACTTCGCACTGGTTGTTGGTTAAGAGTTTTATTATGTTATTTTGCTGGGCACTTGATTCGGCGGTTTGATCAAACGAAGGAAAAAATTTCCAGTCGTTAATCCATTCAACGTCATTGTTGGAATGTTCGGTGCCAAAAAGAATATATTTGGCCTGATGAGCAAAAGCAAAGGGGACAGACATTAAAGCCAAGAGAGTTGTCTGCGCGCCCCAACCGATTTCTGTGCCGAGATGATAATTGAAAGCCAAGCCATAGCGGAATAATCCCGGTTCATTTTTTATAAAATAAGTTTTGATTTTAAAAGTTTTTTCCAGCTCTTTTAATTTTTTTCTTTTGAATTTTTCTTCAAAGGGATGGCCGGGTTCTTGGCAATAAACTAAAACCGGTTCAATGCCCAATTCCAGGCATAAAGCAAAAGTAGTTAAACTTTCTTTGCCGAAAGTAAAAGGGATAATGGCCACGTCTTTAGTCTTTTTAAATTTGGGTATTTCTTCGGTTTTGATGGTGGCGCTATTAAGATCATCGAATTCAACATTTTGATTGTAGAATTTTTTAAGGTAGCTTAAAGGCTTTTTGTTTTCTAATTGTTCAACATATACTAAATCGTAGAGTTGATTCTTAAACAAAAAACTCTCAAAGAGAGGCAAGGGATGATGATAAACAATTTTATCCCGATCTAAAATCAAAGGCAAAAAATGAGTCCAACCGTATGAAAGGTTTTGGGTTAGGATTTGTTTGGTTGACGGCGGTGTCTTAGCCCAAATTTTTTTTGGGTAAATTATTTGGTAGGATTTTTTATCAACCATTATTTTTATACCCGAGCTAGTTATCTGGGCATTGATGCTGAGGGGATGATTTTTAATTTTTTTCATGATTTTTTATGAGGGCAAATTGAAGCTAGTCGGCTGATCTTTGTAGCGTTTAATCGCCATACTGATTAAATCTTCTAGCAAATCGCCGTAATCAAGACCAATTAATTTAGCCGCGTTGCTCAGAGAGTCAATCTCTGACAAAGAGGGATTGGGATTTAATTCTAGCACATAGGGGTTACTATTTTCATCCACTCTGATCTGAACCCGGCCGTAATCATTGCAATCCATAATAAAATAAGTATCCAAAGCAATTTCTGTAATTAAAGTCTCCAATTTTTTGTTTAAATTTTTTGGGGGTTGCTGAATGACAATATCTTTGTAGGGCAGAGTCATGGCCCATTTGGCATCCCAGGTGTGAATGTGCCAATAATTTTCCGGCATGTTTTTGAAAATAGTACGGGCCAGGGGTAAGACCTGCAAATTGTCTTTATCGCTGCCGATAATAGAAACATCATATTCATCGCCTTCAATATATTCTTCCACTAAAACTGGAGATTTAAATTCGGTTAAGATTTTTCCGATTTGATCTTGCAGCTGTTGTTCGGAGGTTACCACTGATTCGTTGGAAATGCCCATGGAATAATTCGTGTTGGATGGTTTGACCATTAACGGGTAGCGAAGATTTTCGTAAATTTTATCGTCTGAACTGATCACGTAATCCCAACTCGGGGTAGGAATGTTGTGATAGTCAAGTAATTTTTTGAATTTGATTTTATCGGTTGATAAAGAAATAGTCAGGGCGTTGGAGCCGGTGTAGGGGATCTGCAGAATATCTAAAATTGAAGCTGAATGAGATTTGAGTACCGGTGAATCATTAACGCTTTCGCAAGCATTGATAATTAAATCAACGTCGCTCTTTTTTAATTCATTAATAACTTTACTGCCATTATTAAAATCAAATAAAGTAACTTTGTAGCCCCGATCTTTAAGAATTTTTTCTATTTCTTCTCCGGTTTTGGCGAATTTTTGTTCAATTTTGCCGTCATTTTCTTCATAAGGATTATAGGCTACGCCGATGTGTAGATTTCTTTGATTCTCTTTGGTGATTCTTTTTATTCTCTCAATTTTGGCGGCCTGAACTAAAATGTTGCTATTAAGTGCCGCTTGGGAGAAACTATTTTTTCTGGAAGTTTTACCGATTGATGATTCCGGTTTGAATTTAGCCACTTCATACTTTACGTATTTCAAAGCATCTTTTAAATTTTCTTGGGCGTCGGGGATACTATAGCCCGAAACGGTAATCCAGCCGATATATTCATAACCATCCGGCGGCACTAAAACCGGATCGCCAATTTTTTTAAAAAAATGCAGTTCTTCCAAATATTTTTTCTTTTGCAGCTCCTCGGTGCTTACTTCCAGTTTTGACATAACGCCGGAATAATCAGGCAAAAAATAAACACCGGTAATATATTTTCTCGGCATTTCCGGACGATTGATCTTGGGTAAGTAAATTCCGAAAGAAATTTTGACCGCGCATTCAATCAAATCAACGCTCCAAGCACCTTTAACAAAAGAATAAACTTCATCACCGCCCATCCGCAGATTAACTTCAATTGGCACCGGGCCATCCGGGCTGGCCTTGGCTTCAAAGTGGATGACGCCGTTTTGGACGCCAAGTAATTCCAGGGTTTCTTCGGCCATGTCAACTAAATCCTGCTGAGTTTTTTGCGAGAGGGTGGTGGGAATGGACTGACCGGTTTCCACAAAAAATGGTTCGCGAGTTTGGTAATTGTCAGAAATCGAATAAAACTTTATTTTGCCGTTTTGAATGACAATATCAATATCAACTTCATCGCCTTCAATATACTCTTCGGCAAAAATATCCAAACCTTCATTGAGAGCGCTTTCAGTTTCCGTGGAAATATTTTTCTTAATGTAATTATAGGTGTCAGTTAATTCTTCCTTGTTTTCCACCTTAATGACGTAAGCACTGGAAGCGCCATAAGCTGGTTTAATAACCATGGGAAAAATGAAACTCTCGGGTAAATTTTGAATATCCGAAATCGATTTGATTAAAATATGTTTGGGGGCGGGCAGGTCATGTTGACGGCAAAATTCACGAAATAAAAATTTATTTCTAATTTTTTTGGCGACGGAAAATGGTGTGCCAATTAGATTGAATTTATCAATAATTTTTGAAGTTAATAAAACGTCATCTTCCCAAAAAGTAATTGCTCCATTTATTTTTACTTCCGGGTTTTGACTCAAAAATTCCTTGAGAGCCGAGATGGCTTCGTTGTGGTTGGTATTGTCGGCCAAAATCCAATAGTCGACGTAGGGAGTGGCCCAATTTTTTTCCCTGTTTAAACAAGCGATTTTTACTCCCAGCTTCTTTAATCTCTGGAGAATAAATCTTTTTTTGATAGAACCGGAATTAACCAGTAATACGACCTTGTCGTTTAAGTCTATGCCGTTATTTTTCATAAATTAATATTTAACAAAAAAATACCTTATTTAAAGATATTTCAAAGCGGTCAGTTAAATTTTGGTAACTGATTTTAATTAATTGCGTCAACGTTTTTGTTTGATGAGTCATTTTTAATAATTAGGTAAAACTATACTTATAATAATATAGTTTTTGGCTGAAATGTCAAGGTTGTGGATAACATTTTTTTCAATAATTTTTCTTTTTTTGACAAATTTATTTTTTTTGAAAAATATGTTATAATATATAAATGATTATAAAGACTTTAGTTTTTGTGGCCGCCTTGATTATTGAGATTCTTCTATTAATGTTCGTCTTAATTTTTTTGTTGTTGGGTCTGGCCGGTATGGTTTTGCCAATTATTCCCGGGTTTATCTTTATTGGTCTGGCCTTGGCTTTATATCTTTTAGTTAGTAAGAGCCCCTACGGTGTTATCACGCCCCGAATTCATCCTCATCTTCAAAAGTTAAAATATAATTTTTTAAATTTAAAAATTAGCAGAAATTTTATGGGTTTACTGCAAAAATTAAAAAAGAAAAAAGAAGAAAAAATTAAAACGGCCATTTTAAAAAACGGTTTAATCCTTCTGGGTTTTAATTTAGTTTTAATGGTGGCTTTCTTTTTAGCTTTTGTCTCTGCAACTTTACTAATAGATTTCTTGTCCGGACCGGTGATTCTGATGGGGCTAACACCTTTGGCTTTAATTTTTATCTTCGCGGGTTGCAGCGCTGTCACCTGGTATCGCTTTGGTCAAATTTTAGCCGGTCAGCTTAAACAGAACCGTATTTTAAACGCTTCGCTGGTGGTTTTGATTTCACTTTTGCCTTTGCTGGTAATTTTGATGTTATTTTCCTTTTTGATTGATTCTTTGGGTGGTTTTGCCGATAGCATGGTGGCTATAAGTTTTTTTAGTTTTCTTTTAATGTCATTTTTGTCTGCGACTTTTGAATTAATTATTGTTACCCTAGGCGTAATTACCAAAAAATAATTTATGCCAATTAAGGTTTTGAAGGGCAAGGTCATCGGCGGCAAGAAAGTGGGCAGAAAAATTGGTTTTCCGACTATCAACATCGCTGTGCCAAGAAGTAAAGTTAAAAAAACTGATTGGGGAGTTTATTTTTCTCTGGTCAAGATTGAATCGATGCTTTATCCCGGCATTACTCATCTTGGCCCGGCGAAAACTTTTAATTTCATCTGGCCGACTTGTGAGACTCATATTTTGGGTTTTAAAAATGATTTGTATGAACAAATTGTAGAAAAGCGTTTGTTATTTAAGGTTCGGGAAATAGAAAAATTTAAAAGTCTTAATAAATTAAAAAAACAAATTAAAAAAGACGCCAAGTTGGCGAGAAAGTATTTTGGTTTATGATTAAATATATTATCGCTCCGATTTTAATTATTATTGCCGCTTCGCTTTGGGGCTTGGACGGCGTAGTCTTGCGGCCGAATCTTTATACCTTACCGGTGCCCTTGGTGGTTTTTTTAGAGCACGGATTGGCTTTTGCCTTGATGCTGCCATTTTTTATCAAAGAAGCTAAGGAATTAAAAAAATTAAAATTTACTGATTGGGGCGCTTTTTTTTGGGTCGCGATCTTCGGCGGAGTTTTGGGTACGATGTGTATTACCAAGGCCTTGTTTTATGTAAGTTTTGTTAATTTGTCGGTCGTAGTTTTAATTCAAAAGCTGCAGCCGGTTTTTGCCTTGCTTTTGGCCGCTATTATTTTAAAAGAAAAATTACCTAAGAAATTTTTTCTTTGGGCGGCTTTAGCGGTCGTGGCGACCTACTTTATTACTTTCGATTCTTTTATTCCAAATTTTAATACTGGCAATAAAACCGCTTTGGCGGCGTTATTTTCTTTAATTGCGGCTTTTTCTTTCGGTTCGTCTACAGTTTTTTCCAAACGCGCCTTACGAGCGATAAATTTTAGAGTGGGAACTTATATTCGTTTTGGTTTGACTACTTTAATGATGGCAATTATTGCCGGCGCTTCAGGCAGCTTTTCTCAATTGTCCAATGTTAATTCCCAGCAGTGGTTAACTTTTTTGATTATTATTTTTACTTCCGGCGGTGCTGCCATGCTGCTTTATTATTTTGGTTTAAAGAAGGTGACCGCCTCAGTCTCGACTATTTGTGAATTGGCCTATCCGCTTTCCGCCATTCTCTTTGAATTTTTACTGCGACATCGAACCTTGACTTGGTCTCAGTGGCTGGCCGTGATTATTTTATTTTTTGCCATTTATCAAGTTTCAGTAAAAATCGGCGCCCAACAGGTTAAATTGACTTCGACCGCCGAATCAGCTTAAAATATTCGACGGCAATAAAGAATTATTGTATAATTAAGCTGGAAAATATTTTTCTTTTGTACCTTATCCGACTATATAAATTAAAAGGAGGAAAATAAAATGTTTGGAAAAAAAACAATTGGATTGAATATCTCCGACTATTCAATTGAGGCTCTGGTTTTAGCCAAGCCGCTGTTCGGTAATTTTATTATTCAAGCTTATGCCCGGACGCTTTTGCCGAAAGGCGTGGTGGACAATGGTGAAATAAAAAATGAAGATAAGCTGGTCGGTGCCATGACCGAACTTTTGGCCTCAGCCCGGCCCGAGCCGATCAAAAATGGCCATTGTATTCTCTCTTTGCCTGAATCACAAACGTTTTCGACTATTATTAAATTGCCGTCAGGGCTCAAGGCGGAAGAAATTATTAATACCGTACCGTTTGAGGTGGAGGAGGCAGTGCCTTTTAAAACAGATGAAATTTATTTTGACTTCAAAACCATTGGCTGCCAAGGGCCAACTCAAGAAATATTTTATACCGCTGTAAAAAAGTCGATCGTTGACTCCTATGTGGCAGTTTTAAAAAAAGTTAATTTGTCGCCTTTAGCTTTTGAACTGGAATCAAACAGTCTGGCTCGGGCGCTTTTAAATCATCCGTCGTCTGATCAGGCCAAGATTTTAGTTGACATCGGCAGCCGAACCACCAAAGTTTACATTTTTGACCGCCAGGGCACGCGTGAAAGTTTAATTTTAGATATCGCCGGCAATAAAATAACCAAAGCTATAGCCGCTGGTTTAAAAGTGAGCATTTTGGAAGCGGAAAAAATCAAGTTAACTAGTGGTTTTAATCCCCAGACTGAAGCCGCCAAACGCGTAACAAAAATTTTAGAGACCGAATTTAAAAAAATTGTTATTCCAACTAAAAAGTTTTTAACCGATTATCAGACACAAAATCAACGGACGGTTGATGAAGTAATTTTAACCGGCGGTTCGGCTTTGTTTGAGAATTTAGATCAGTTGGTGGCGGACGAATTGGGAATAAAAACCGATATTGGCAACCCGCTAGATAAAATTCAAGACTTTAAGAATATTTTTAAACATCAGAACTCGGCAGCGATTTTTTCCAATGCTCTCGGTTTGGCTCTGCGTGGCGTCGGACATGATCCGGTTAACTCTGATATTAATCTCTTGCCTTTGGCGCCTCAAACTGGCACTTCGGATTTTTACCGAATAGCAAAGTGGCTAGGAATTATTTTGATTATGGCGGTTTTGGTTTTTGGTCTATTGGTTTCGGCGAAAAAATTTAATTTTTTTGGCGGGGCCAAAAATTTGGAAGAGACAGTCAGCGAAGAAAAATCAGATTCCGGTTATGAAGGTGATTCGTTGATTAACATTGACCAAAATATTGGCCAAGACATTGCAACTACGACGCCCAATACTAACGCGGCCACCACTACTACGCCAATAACGCCATCAACCAGTACGCCGGCCAGAGCTTCTGATCAAGCTACTTCCACGGCCTTGACTCAAGTTAATCAAGTTAAGATAAAACCAACCAGTTTAGGTTATCTCAACGTCAGGCAGGGTCCAGGTACCAGTTATGCCAAAGTCGGCCGGGCACAAATCGGCAAGGTATACACTATTATTTCTCAAAAAGCCGATTGGTATCAGATTCAAATTGATGCCAAGTTGAGCGGATGGGTCTCTGCAGCTTATGTGGAGAAGCTTTAACCCTAACATGAGTAATTGGTTGGTGGGCATAGCTGCCGTTGGAGTGTTGTCCGTGATATTTTTTTGGGTTTTTAACCCGCCTAATCGTTTTGCTCAAGCCAAAAATTATCAACGTTTAACCGCGGTTAATGCTATAATTGATAGTTATTTTTACTATATTCATACTCATCAAGGCCAAGCGCCGGTTGATTTAAAAATCGGCATTAATTATATGATTGGCTCTGGAATGGATTTTTCCGGTTGCCTAAATCAGCCAACGGCGGCGGTTATTGATTTAAGTTACTTGGCAGGCAAATATATTTCACGCCTTCCCATTGATCCAAGCTCTTCAGCTAATTCAGCTAAAACCTATTACTATATTAACCGCGATGCCGATAATAAAATTATTATCGGCTCGTGTTTGGCGGAAAGTCTTGATGGTCAAAAACAAAGTATTTATGTTCGGCATTAAAAAAAGAAAACATAAAATTTTTGCTCAGTATGAGTTTCTGTTAATCCTGGGAATTTTAGCGGTTTTGGCGATTATGATTTGCTTGGTGCTTGATCCCAGCCGCCAATTCGTTCAAGCCAGAAACGAGCAGAGATATCAATCGGTTTATGCCATTTTTGCCGCCCTAGCCAGTTATAAGATTGATCATCAGGGGGCATTGCCGATCGATTTAGCCGCCGCTCAATCTGACGTTTATTATGTTTTGGGTTCGGGATCAAATGGCCAGTGCCTGGACAAAAAATGCCAGGCCGTCAAAAACAGTGATGATTGTTTGGATTTGAGCCAAGACTTAGTTGATGCTTACTTGGCTAAAATGCCTATTGATCCATTGTTTGGCTCTAGCGGCGATTCAGGTTACTATGTTAAAAAAGATAATGATAATAAAATTATTGTCGGATCTTGCCATGGTGAGCAGACAACGAGAATTGAACTTAGTCAATAAAATATGGATAATTTTGAAGCCAAAAATTTAAAGCATATAATTAAAAAAGAAATCGAGATTGAAGATAGTATGATTATTTTATATTCCGGAATTTTGAATTCTGATTATTTAGAGGCCATGTCTGAAAATGATAAAGATTTAGTCGTGGGAATTATTAATGGTTTACTCCGCGATACCAGGCGTCACAAGAAAACCATGGAAGAGATAATAAGTAAGTTATAATGTATGACCAAAGAATCAATCCTAAATAATTTGAATCACGGTTTAGCCTTTGAAGAAGGGGCACGAGAGGCCTGTGAAGAAATCATGAGTTTTTTTGAAGATAAAAAAACCAAAGACACTATTCGTTATGTCAGGGATGATGAATTAAAACACATCGGTTTGGTTAAAGAGCTTATTCGTTTAGTCAGTAAATATTAATATGTTAAAACGAGCTGTCTTTGTCATTGCTCAAAATGACTTTCATGATACTGAACTTTTGGTGCCTAAAGCGGTTTTGGATCAAAGGAGAATTGAGACTAAAATCGCCTCAA
>JBAYMO010000026.1:0-18535 GCA_041663485.1 Candidatus Buchananbacteria bacterium
TAAATAAGGAGTCTTGGCTTCGGGGCATTCACCCCCAGCCCCTCTGCCCCTACGCCAAGACAAAAATAAAATTTGTTCATTACAGAAAAGTGGTTCCGCTAAGGCGGAACAAAAAGAAAAGCATACATCATATAACACGGCATATCTGGTTACGGCTTTTATACAAAAGCCTCCACCCATATTTGCCTACGCTACGCTACGGCAAACATCAGATATGCCGAAACGTTATGTGAAATGTTTGAATTATTTTTTTAAAAATTATGCCTTTAAATATTTCTGATATCGCAGATAATCCAAGCCTTCTTACCTATAAGATTTCTTTGCCTGATACTGAAATGGCAACTTTCCGTCCGCTCGAGCCTCAAGACGTTGAAGTTCTTGCCCAATTTTTTAAAAATTTATCTTCCGAAACACGCAAATATTACATCATGGAAAGTTACGACATTAAAATGGCGCGGGAATTATGCGCAGCAATTAATCGTTATGACAAACTCCGTTTTGTCTTGGAGCATAATATATTAAAAAAATTAATTGCTCTTTTTGAATTTAGTTTTGATATTCCAATAAACGATAAGCAAAGATTCATAAAATACGATATACGGCTGGACTCAACAGATTGCAGAATGGGGCCTTGCCTTGCCGACGAGTACCAAAACCAAGGCATCGGCTCAATAATCTTACCTTATCTAATTGATATAGCAAAAAAATTTGGTAAAAAGCGCATGATTCTCTGGGGAGGCGTATTTGCGGAGAACAAAAGAGCAATAAATTTTTATGAGAAATACGATTTTAAAAAATTGGGCAGATTTATAAGCGATAACGGCAGAGAATCGTGGGATATGATACGAAATACTTAAAACCATAAAGAAAAATAATTTAAACACATCATATAACAAGGAATATCTGGTTCATCCCGCTTTTAGTAAAATACATTAAAGAATAGCGGGATTCACCCAAATCCCGCACTTTCCCGCAATTAATATATAAATATGACAATCAAAGTTTTCATCGAGAATGAAGCCGGTTCTGACCAGAAAAATATATTTGACGAAAAAACGCTTGAATATAGCCGATCACATACGGTATCGAGAAAATATCCCTACCCTTACGGATTCATTTTAGATTCAAATAGCGAAGATGGTGGCAATATAGACTGTTTTGTGATAACAGCGAAAAAGCTAAAAAGTGGCGAAATCGTAGAGTGTAAGCTGATTGGAATTATGGAGCAATTTGAAACTTCATGGAATCCAAAAAAACCTGGCTTAGAAGAGGTCGACCATAATGTATTAGCCGCTCCATGCGACGAAAAAATAATTTTAGATGATGAGATAAAAAGCAAGCTTTCCGATTTTATTGCTCATGTATTCGACCATTTGCCAAATAAAAAAGTACGGGTAGAGAATTTTCACGATGAAAACTTTGCTTTAAAATACTTAGGAAAATAATTGCGGAAAAGTGCGAGACTTCAGATATTCCTAAACGTTATCGGAAATATCCAAAAGTGATTTCTTTCAGAAATCAATAATCCAAAAATTTTATGTTTTCAATAGAGAGCGGTCCAAGTCCGGAAAGACAAGAGAATAAACCCAAATTACGTATTGAAAGTCAATATGATGATTTTTTGCCTGAAAATTTTAGAAACAATCCACAAAAATACATCGAAGAGCATGGAGAAAATATCAAGTCGGGAGAAATCAAATATCATGAGGACGGAAGCGTTCGAGAAGACCCGACTGCTTCTAAATTTTTGCCTAAGTGGCAAAATGCCCAAGGAAAAATTATTCAGTCAATCAGCAAAAAAGTAAATCTTGAAAAAGTCAAAACAAAAATTGAAGCCATGGGTGAAAAATTTGAAGATCCTTTGCTTGAATTTAAGATGATGTCCTTGTGCCAAATTCTCGGCTTGCCTTCCGCTGAACCAATCGGCTTTGTAGAGCAAAATAATGATCTATATACCCTAATGGAAAGAGTAAAGGGATTTGCTTGGACAAAAAGAGACAAGGAAGTGCTTGGCGAACTAGCCTTAACAGCGGAAGATCAAGAGCCGATACAAAGGCAAATCGAAGAGCAAATGATAGTACTTAAAGAAAAATTCGAAGAATTCGGCATTTACCGCAAATGGAAACACAAAGACATGGTATTTGATTTAGATGTTGGAAATAAAAAAGTTACGAATATCGTCCCTGTAGATTGGGAAAGATCGCATCTAGATTTAGAAAAACTAAGGCAAAGGATTTCAAATTTTTCTCCGGAAGAACGGCAAAAAATCGAGGAAATAATATCATTAAAAACATAAAATTTTTGGATTATCATTTTGCTATCGCAAAATGCTTTTAGATACATCCGATAACACAGTCTATCCGATTCGCGAACTAAATAAAATTATTCTTTAATTTCACCTTTATGGAAAAAATATGCCCAAATTGCCACTCCGATGATGTAAAGGAATTTGAAATTGCTCAATTACGTCAAACTGGTACTGAACAAATAGAATTTAAAGGAGCAGGTAGTCCTAAAAATTATAAATGCAATAATTGCGATTGGCAGGGAGAAATTAAAGAATAATTTTATTTAGCTCGCTCATCCAAATTGCTCGTTCGCTTGGGCGGTCGGCTCCGCCGATATTATACTGCCCTGCTCACTTCGCAACTTCGGATAGCCCGATCCGTTAGCTGAAATATTTTTATAGCATATGTGTAAATATAAGGAAAAAACAGGGGATGAACTAGTTGAAGAGGCGAAGGAGTTAGGGTTAAGTGAAGATGGTTGGTATGAAAAAACACCAAGTCCCTTTGTTGCTGGCTCATTCAGAGAAGCTGCCCTGCAGGCACGCGTCAGGGAAGCAAAAAAAGCTCGTCGAGAAAATCATTTGTGGATTATAGCCATGATTTCTGCGATAGCTTCCCTTTTTAGCGCAATTGCAGCATGGATCGCAGCACTTAAATAAACTTTAAAAATACTTCCGACAACACGGGATATGAGACTCGGAAAAATAAGTTTTTGGTATTTTTTAAAAGGAAAGACGACCTCTTAGGGCGGGTCGTCGTAGCTTCGTAATGAAGCAGCCTGTACTCTCAGACAGTGGCCATCTCCTCGCGAGCCAGTTTGTTCGCAGGGCCAATGCCCCACTCCTCGGGCATTTCGTCACCAACGTCAAAACCCGGACAGGTCGGTTTCGTGACGAAGATATACTTCTTGCCGACCTCTCGCACCAAGCCACCGCCTTGGGTTCCCCATACGGGGTAATCGTACTCTCTCATCTGACCTCTCCTTTTCCGTAGTTACCGACAAAATTGCTCCATACTGAATATTGAATAATAGCATACTTATAAATGTTTGTCAATAATTTTAATAAATATATAACTAAAATAAGCCAAAAATACCAAAAACTTATCTCTCTCCGTCCAAATTTCGCCTCATTTATAGTAAAGTAATAAGGAGGTCGGCGAAACTTCTCATATCCCGATACATTAGGCAAAATAAACTTATAACTTTTATGGATTTTGCGCCAAATTCTTACAGTTTAGAGACGTTTAAAAACCTCCCTTTGCCCCACCAAAATTTGGATAACAAAGAATTCTCTAATTGTACATTCAAAAAATGCGATCTTAATGGGTGCAAACTTTCTGGATCAGTTTTCATGGATTGTATTTTCTTAGAGTGCAATCTTTCAAATATCAAAGTCGATAAATGCAGCTTTCAGGGAGTTCAATTCGAGAATTGCAAGCTGACTGGGGTAATATTTTCTACTATTAATGCCTTGCTTGTGAATTGGATATTTAAAAACTCACTCATTGAATTATGTACTTTCAGCGGTCTTGAAATGAAAAACAGTATTTTTTTTGAATGTACAATTAGGGAAACAGACTTTATTAATACCAATCTTGCAGGATCTGATTTTAAAAACTCTGATTTACAAGCCAGCAAGTTTCAAAACACCAATCTAAAAAAGACAAATTTTGTCGGGGCAAACAATTACTACATTGATCCCACGCAGAATCAGTTAAAGGGCGCAAAATTCTCCCAACCAAACGTTTTGTCATTATTGTCTAGATTTGAAATCGAAATAGAATAAAAGTTACAAGCTTACATCACCTAACACGTGAGATCCAACATTGAAACGTCGGATTATCCCGGTAACATAAGGTAAAATCTTATTTAAATTATTATGGATACTCAAAAACTTAAAAAATTTTTTGAATTCGCGACCGAACTGGAAAAATTGAAAAAAATTGAACGATTCAAGGGCCAGCATTATTGGAAAGATTATCCTCAACCTACTCACTTTGAATCCGTCGCCGACCATACCTGGCGTTTAGGCATGCTGGTTATTATCCTTACCGACCAGCTGTCCAAGAAAATTGATCTTGAAAAAGCATTAAAAATGGTTTTAATTCATGATTTGCCTGAAATTATTGCAGGCGACGGCAGTCCGCTTGGAGATGATGGAATGGGTCAAAATTCTTATGCCTTTAACCATGAGAGGGCGCAAGAAAGACATAATGAGGAAAAAGAGGCGGCAATTTCAATATTTAACATGCTGCCCGCCGAGGAAGCAAAAAAATTTTTTAATTTGTGGCTTGAATATGAAAGACAAGAAAGCTTCGAGTCTAAAGTAGTTAAATCTCTTGATAAGATCGAGGCTCTAATGCAGGTATTAGAATACCGAAAGGGTCACCTCTTTAAGGATCATTTGGAATTTAATAAAAAGTATGCGTTAAAAGGCTCTGAAATTGATCCGGCAATAAATGAATTTGGAAATCATATATTCAGTGAAATGGAGAAAGAGTATAAAGAATTTACAAAAGACGTCATCTAATAGCGGCCATACGACATTAAAACGTCACATATTCGAAACGTTAGGCAATTTTGACTTTTATAATATATTTAATAACTTCTCTGTTATGATTAGAAATGTGTCACTTATTTTATTATTTAATAAAGATAAATACATACTATTACAACATCGTTAGGATAAATAATTTTTATTTTTTACCAAAATTATGAAGCATATTCATTTAGAAAATTCATGGATAATAAACGCTCCTCTTGAAAAGGTTTTTGACATCATTACTGATTTTGAAAACCTACCAAAAAATTTTCCTAAAGTTGCCGAGTCGGTCGTTATTACGAAACGAGAAGGTAATAATTTAGAAATTGACGCTCAGGTAAAATCTTTTGGTGCGACTTTTCCTGTTAAAATGAAAACCAAAATTCTCCCACAAAAAGGTTTCATTTCTGATAATCAAAGTTCAAGTTTCGGTACATCAGGACACGAGGAACTTTTATTGGAAAATGTAGGGGGTGGCACAAAAATCAATTATATCTACGAGGTTGATATTCATAAAAAATGGTTGCGAATTATGGCCAAGCCACTGATTGGTTGGTTTGCCATGAAAGCCTGGGAAAAAGCGGTTGTAAATAATTTAAGAAAAATTTTAGAAAAATAGAGTGGTTAAATTTGAGTAAAAATTTGCATTTAATAATACCCCCCCCTATGAAAATCGTAATTTGCGGCAGTATTGAATTTACGCCAAAGATAAAAGAGGTGGCCGATATACTAAACGAACGTGGTTATGAGGTTGATATCCCTTTAACCAGTCAACGCATAATTAATGGCGAACTTACGTTAGAAGAATTTAAAAAAGAAAAAAAACAAAATGGCGATGGCGCCTCTCGTAAAATCAAAGATAACGTGATTAAACGTCATTACGATTTGATTAATACTGCTGATGCTATTCTTGTTTTAAATCTTGAAAAAAATGGCGCCGCCAACTACATTGGTGGAAACACTTTTTTGGAAATGGGATTTGCTTACGTTCTAAGTAAGCAAATTTATTTGTATAATAATATTCCAGATACTTCATACACTGATGAAATCGTAGCCATGCAACCCATTATCCTAAACGGTGATTTAGAAAAAATTAAATAAAAAAGTAAAATTATTATCATTAATATTTCGATAAATTAAATATGGAGTTTGATAAACTAAAAATATTGGATGGAAACTTTTGGGATGTGTTTCTTCATCAAGACCAAACAGCTCTCGGCAGATTATATTTTTGGTATAAAAAAGGCGAAACAAACGATTTATTAGACGCACCCAAAGAGGCACTAACTGAATTCTATGACTTGGCTGGCAGAATAAAATCGGCTCTAGCGGCGGCTTTTCAGCCAGATTTATATAATTACTTATCCCTAAATAATGTGACCAGCCATTTGCATGTTCACCTGATTCCTCGTTATTCTAAAGAAATTGAGTTGTTTGGCTTAGTGTTTGATGATAATTCTTTTGGTAAAGATTACCAACGCAACTCTGATTTTGTAGTTAATGAAGAAATACTGATTAAAATAAAAGAAAAAATTAAAGATAACTTAAAATAACACTTCCTTGTCTAATCTTCTTAATCTGCTGAAATCACGCTGCGTTTTTTCTGCTTAAGTTTTTCCCCTCTTATTTACTGACATGTAAAAAGAAAGACCAGCCAAACGAAGGCAAAATTCGCGAGTGCTATTGGGTTTTCGACGAATTAATAAAATGATAATAAATTAAAAAACCGCCTCAGCTTTCGCATATTGGCGGCAACCGACAGGGTTAGTCCCGGGCAATCACGAATCGACGAATTCTATCACTTTTGTCGAATAGTGGACCTCTCCATCATCGCCCAAATAACCATCGCCCAATTCGTGTATATGAAGGTTTGCGCCATCTTCGGCGTAAAGCAGTTTGCACTCGTCACAGGCAAAAAACTTTTCTTTCGGGGAAGCCGGATCGTCCGCGTCTTCCTGCAACACGATTAAGCGACCCTTCCGCCCGCCGTAATGGCCAGTACAACCTTTTACCAAACACCCGGTTTTTCTCATTGCACATCTCCTCTTGGCTAAAAGAACAGAGTTGAAAACACAAAACACCTCTAATAAATTAGTACTATTAGCTAATCTTGTCAATAGCCAAATATAATTAAATAAATAGAAAGTTATGTCAGCAAAAATATTATTCTGGCTATTTACACTGATCGGGGCCGGCCTGGAAATCACCGGCGATATCTTTTTTAAAAAATGGGTAATTGAAAATAAACCATTTTTAGTCTGGATGGGTTTTATAGTCTATCTAATCGCCACTGTATTTTGGGCCATATCATTAAAATATGAAATGTTGTCAAAAGCTATTTCCATTTTTACGATTTTGAATTTAGTTATCGTTTCTTTGGTTGGGGTATTAATTTTTAAAGAAAACATTTCCCTACTCAGCAAAATTGGCATTATTTTGGGCGTAATCAGCATTATACTTATACAGCGGGGTTAATTATACTGCATATCAAAAGAATTTTTTATTTTTAGTCAAAATTTTACCCAGGCGCGATTAAACAAGAATATGAAATCAACGAGTCAAAACCAAACTTTTGACAAAATTTCTTATCAAAACGCAAATATTTCTCAGCAGGAATTTTTTAATTGCACATTTGTAAAATGTGATTTCACCGGCAGTAAATTTTTTAATGTTTCATTTATTGACTGCAATTTTACGGATTGCAACTTATCGAATGTTAAAATTGATAATTGCGGTTTTTTAAAAGTTAAGTTTGAAAATTGCAAGATTATAGGCGTGAGTTTTTCCCAGATTAAAACTTTGCTTATCGACTGGTCGTTTAACCGGTGTTTAATTGAACTTTGTGATTTTAGCAATTTAAAAATGTCGCAAACAAATTTTTTGGCTTGCACAATCAAAGAAACAGATTTTATTCACACTGATTTAAGCCGATCGGATTTTTCCGGCTCGGATTTGGAAAAAAGCCGGTTCCAAAATTCAATTTTAGAAAAAGTTAATTTCTCTGAGGCAAAAAATTACTACATTGATTTGACCCAGAATAAAATCAAAGGCGCGGAATTTTCTTACCCCGGAGTTTTATCATTACTGAAGACTTTTGACATTACCGTGAAGTACTAAACTCAAAATTCGTATAATTTTCAATAAATTAACCGGGGGTTTACATTTTCTTAGATTAGGGTTAAGATATAGCACTGGCCAATTTGGCCATATTTTAACCATAAAATTACTGCCTTCCCCCTTTGCTAAATTATATGAATGAAAATAAATTTGAATCAGAATTTTTTAAAACGCCTGAACCTCCGACGCCAAAAGCGGCGGAATATTTAGCGATTAATCATGAATATTTAAAAGATATCTATCCGCTTCACTGCGCGACGGTTGCCGAAGAAGTAGCCAAACTTATTTTTGAGGATGGCCACACGCCCCAGATTGAAATGGTTTATCAGGAGACAAAAAATGAAGATGGCAGCGTAAAACCCAAAGGTTTTTTGCCAAAAATATACCAGGGAAAAATCGAACCGTGGTTTAGCCACCTGGTTTGCTGCACGCAGAACTTAGCCTTTGATCCGATTATCGGCCAGCCGGTACCTAAAGACGACTACACTAAGTTGGCTTTTGGCGAAGACATAAACATGGAAGTCCAAATTTTTCCTGATGAGCTGAAGAATAATTTAGGGATTGTGGACAACTATGGATAAATTCCACGGACATAATACTTAAAAAAATACTCCCAAAGTTTTGGGAGCATTTTTTATACTGAAAATATTATTCTAGAATCTCTTTCTCATTGGCCGTCTAGCTGGTCGGGCATGATCACTTTCCACCCAACCTTCCGGCTTGGGCAATAAATCTTTTATGGATAAATTAACCCGACCCTTTTCATCAATACCAACCACTTTAACTTTAACCTCGTCGCCGATATTAACCACGTCAGTTACCTTATTGACGCGATTATAGGCTAACTCAGAAATATGAACCATACCTTCTTGACCGGGCAAAAATTCAACCATCGCGCCGAAATCAAATAGGCGACTGACTTTACCGTCGTAAACTTCGCCTACGGCCGCGACTTTGACAATATTTTTAATCCATTCCACGGCTTTGGCGCCGCCGGCTTCATCGGTAGAAGTAACCATCACCGTGCCGTCTTGTTCAATGTCAATTTGCACGCCAGTCTCTTCAATAATTTTATTAATGACTTTACCGCCGGGACCGATGACATCACGAATCTTATCAATATCAATTTTGAAAGAAATAATTCTCGGAGCAAAAGTCGATAATTCAGCTCGAGGCACGGCAATTGCTTGATCCATGACATCCAAAATTTCTACTCTGGCTTTTAGACCTTGTTCCAAAGTCTTTTTAACTACCTCCATGGGCAAGCCTTTAGTTTTGGTATCAAGCTGAATCGCGGTAATACCTTGGCGAGTGCCGGCGATTTTAAAATCCATACCGCCTTTGCCGTCTTCCATATCCTGCAAATCGGTAATGACTTTGAAGAGACCTTTTTCTTCATCGGAAGCCACGCCCATGGCAATACCGGCTACCGGTTTTTTAATCGGTACGCCCGCGTCCATTAAAGCTAAGGTTGAACCACAAGTTGAACCCATCGAAGACGAACCATTGGAACCTAAAACTTCCGAGACGACGCGAATGGTATACGGGAATTCTTCTTTGGAAGGAATCATGGGCTTTAAGGCTTTTTCCGCTAAAGCACCGTGGCCGATCTCGCGGCGACCCGGAGAACCAATACGGCCAGTTTCGCCGACTGAATATGGAGGGAAATTATAATGATGCATGTAGCGCTTCTTGCCGGTTTCTTCCATTCCGTCTAAAAATTGTTCGTCGCCGGGCGCGCCCAAAGTAACAATGGATAGAACCTGAGTCTCGCCGCGATTAAATAAGCCGGAACCGTGAGTGCGGGGCAAAAGGCTGACGCTGGCCGAAAGCGGCCGAATTTCGGTCAATTTGCGGCCGTCGACGCGTTTATCATCTTCTAAAATCGCACGGGTTATTTCTTTTTCCACAAACTCATTGAATAAGGGCAAAGCCTTTTTGCAACGATCTTTGCCAATATTATTTTCTTTCAAATACTTAACCATATTTTCTTTGGCAATGGCCAAAGCGTTCTGACGAGATTCTTTGGTTAATAAATTTTTATCAAACAAAATTTGAGGAATATTCTCCTTAATCCACTGGCTGGCTTTCTCGGCCAATTCTTTCATTGATTCCGGAGTTTCTTCTTCACCTTCAACAACCTTGGCCGCGGGCATCACCTTGGGCAAACCCACCGCTGCCACCACTTCATTAATAAATTTGACCAAATGACTGATATGTTTGGTGGAAAAATCAATGGCCTGATAAACCGTATCTTCGCTGGCTTCATTGGCGCCCGCTTCAATCATTAAGACCTTATTATTCATACCGGCGACAATCAAATCCAATTCGCTTTTTTCGCGAGCGGAAAAAGTCGGGTTCAACACCCATTCGCCGTTAATTTGACCCACGCGTAAACCGGCCAAAGGTCCGGCCCAGGGAATATCGGAAATGGCTAGAGCGGCCGAGGCGGCCACGATCGCAATGGCATCAGCGTCATTTTCCTGATCATACGATAAGACCGTAATGACTACTTGAATTTCATTTTTAATGTCTTTGGCAAATAGCGGGCGAATGCAGCGATCAACCAATCTGGCGGTTAAAACCGCTTCATCGGTCGGCCGACCCTCACGCTTAATCCAGCGACTGCCTTTAATTTTACCGGCGGCGTATAAGCGTTCTTCGTATTCCACGGATAAGGGAAAAAAATCCACGCCTTCGCGGATATTACCCATAACCGCCGTAGCCAAAACCACCGTGTCGCCATAACGCACGGTGCAGGAACCGTTGGCCTGCTGAGCCAATTCTCCGGTTTCAATAATCAGTTTTTTTCCGGCAAAGTCGGTTTCAAAAACTTGCTTTTCCATAATTAATCCTTTCAACTGTTTGCCGGATCACGTTACTAGTATTTATCCAAATGCGAAATTTCATATTTGAATAGCTACTAACAACGCTTGATGGGCAAACCAGTTTTATTTGTTAAACTTTTCTCCCCAGGCACTGGCCCGGGGAGAAATTTATTATCAATTATTGTTTCTTTCTAAAACTCGGAAAGATTTTTGATTTACTCGGCTGGGGCGGCAAAATCAAATACCGTGATTGATCCTGACCCAAATCAATAAAGTCATCGACACTCTCGCCCAGTTTAGCGGAAGTAGTTTTGCCGAAAGCTAAAACTTCCACCTGGCAACCTTTATTTTCTTTCAAATATACGACCAGCGGTACATAATCACCGTCGCCGGAAACTAAAATTACCACGTCAAGCTTATCGGCCATTTTAATCGCATCAATTGCCAAACCCACATCCCAATCAGCTTTTTTGGCGCCACCGGCAAAAATCTGCAAATCCTTGGCCTTAACTTCAAAGCCTTGATTGCCTAAAGCACCAAAAAACGATCTTTCTTCCTCGGACTCCGAACGAATCACATAAGCTATGGCTCTGATCAATTTACGATTGGCCACGGCCGTGCGCAGCACTTCGGAAAAATTTACTTTCGCGCCAAAAAGATTTTTGGCAGAGTGATACATATTGGAAACATCAACAAACACTCCAACGCGCTGCTCTTTGTGTTTTATCATATATTCCTCCTCCTTAGATATTTATTCTTTTTCCTCTTCTTCCTTTTCTTCTTCAATTTCCGGCGCCAGCAAGGCTTCTTCTAAAATTTCCGGTCGGCGTTCTTCTTCCGGTTTAATTACCTTTAATTTCAAATCTTTAACCAAAGCGTCATAAGCTTTTTGATCTTCTCTGAAAAGATAATTTAAAAGCCGCCGTCTTTCAGCAACCTTTTTTAGCAAACCACGACGAGATGAAAAATCTTTTTTGTGATCTTTCAAGTGCTTGGTTAATTCTTTAATTTCTTCGGTTAGAATCGCGATCTGAACCTGAGAAGAACCGGTATCGGAAGCATGGGTTTTATACTTGCCGATAATCTTCTCTTTCTTTTTTTTGTCTAACATTTGCTTGGCCTTTCCTTAACGTTTTTCCAAGCCTAGTCTTTAGAATTTGGCTAAGCCGAGAACACGTTTGTTAGTTTATTAAGTAAAATTATAATATCATAACTAATGGCTTCTGTCAATCCTAAAATAATTTGACATCATCATTAAAAAATTATAATATCGACTCAACCACAAGGAGAAAGTATTGTGCCAAAAATTCAAAAATGTCACCCGGACGGAGTGCCAACTGTCAGTCGCCAAGAAACGACAATGGCAGATAACACTCTGACCAAACCCGGTTCTTATGACACCCTGTCTCAGTTTCAGAAGCAGATGGGTCAAGGGCCGGTTGTTCTTTTCTTTTGGGCCAACTGGTGCCAGCCCTGTCGCGAGCAGATGGAAGTGATGGAAAAACTGGTGCGTGTCTATTCACAGGTTTTGACCATCTTTGACGTGAATATTGACAACCACCCGATTTTGCGTGACGCATACGGCATTGAGTCAATCCCTACTATGGTGATGTTACTCAATGGTAAAGAAATAACGCGACAAATCGGGCTGACCGATCAGTCCACGATGAACCAACTGATCGTGTCGCGCCTCAGCAGTCGTTAACGGAGTCAAAACAACTTGGCTCTTTTTTATTTGGCAGAAACATCAAAGTGTCGTAAAATTATATTATGGATAAAATTATTCAACAATTTCTCAATTACCTTAAAACGGAAAAAGGCCGGACAGATCAAACCTTAGATAACTATCGATTTTATTTGAATCGATTTTTTATCAGTTCAAAAATCAGTCAACCTCAACAAATCAATGAACAGACCACGACCCAATACAAACACTGGCTAGAACAACAAACTAATGAATTTGGAAAAAATTTGTGCCAAGCCACGCAAAATTATCATCTCACGGCTTTGCGCTCTTTCATTCGCTATTTAAATAAAAAAAATATTATTACTTTGGCGGCTCAAAAAGTTATTCTGGGCAAATTGCCAAAAAAATCTTTTAATTACTTAGACATTACCGAGCTCCCCAAACTGCTTGATGCGCCGCTTAAAACCCAGGAAGCGCGCGCGGTTCAGTTACGCGACAAGGCAATGATGGAATTATTATTTTGCGCCGGGTTAAAAGTTTCTGAAATATCAAAATTGAAAAAAACTGACATTAATTTAAATCGGAATGAATTTCTAGTCGCCTCAAAATTTAATAAACCCCGAGCCGCCATTTTATCCAATCAAGCTCAATTTGCCATAAAAAATTATTTAACTTTCAGGCGAGATCTCTCCCCCTTCCTCTTTGTCCGCCACGACAAAGCCAATCCCACCAATAAACCGCCACACATAACTCCCAGAAGCATTCAGCGTTTAATCAAAAGATACGCCAAACTCGCCGGATTGAAAAAAAATATTACCCCACAAACTTTACGTACGACTTTTGCCGCCCAAATGTTCAATCAGGGATCAGAGACAGAATCGGTACAAAATCTTTTAGGCCATAGCTCAATTAATACCACAAAATTATACGAAAATCAGATCTAAAACGGTTGACTTAATCATTTTTTTTTGCTATAATCTTTTTATTCTATCGCCTTCGTTTATTCCTTGTCGGCCTTAATATTTTAAACTAATTTTACTCTGGCTCGTGCCCCTGTAGTTCAATGGATAGAACGAGGGCCTTCTAAGCCTTAGATCGTGGTTCGATTCCACGCGGGGGCACCAGCGAAAGTAAAACACGAGCCCCTTTAGTTCAATGGATAGAACACGAGCTTCCGGAGCTTGTGATGTAGGTTCGATTCCTACAGGGGGCGATTTGAAAATAAGTTAGTTGGATACAGAAGGGTGGCCATGGTGAAATGGTTATCACTAGAGTTTGTGGCACTCTCGTTACGGGTTCGATTCCCGTTGGCCACCCTTTTGTATCTTACATAAAAACTACTCTGTTTATCGTGGCCGCAAGCGTCACTCTCGTTACGGGTTCTTACTTCGTGTCGACCGCCTAGCCGGCGAGACAGGCAAAACAAGGCGAGTGATTCCCGCCTGCCTGCCGGAGTTTTGGCTTGCCAAAACGAAGGTAGGTTGGCCACTTAAAAAAACATCTCCCGCAAGGGAGGTGTTTTTTATAATGACACCCTCCCCGCCCTAACGGACAGGTTTTACGGTTAGAAAATAAAAAAAGTTCGTTTGAGCTGCCTCATAAACGAACTTATTAAAAACGTTACTTCGAAGGAACTGCTTTGTTTCGCGCCTTCTCCAGTGCTTCCTGAATAGCGGTAATCGTTACCGGATCGGAGCCGTAGCCATCAGAGGCAACGATATTGATATCCTTTCGAATATCGGGAGGACCGCTGCCGTATATGGTTTCGATATGCCGATATTTCCGTACCTGGGCAAAAGGACTATTTTCCCAATAATCCAATGCCGACTCCAATGCCGGAATTGCTCGAGGATCTTTTGACGATCCCAACCACTCGGCGGCCCACTTGCAATTCTCCGTCTTAGTAGGATTGTTGAAAGGCGATGCTCCAAGGGCATAGATCTTGTATAAAACCTCATCGCTGAGAATGGGACTGACGACTGATCTGACCTTGGGGTACTCCTGCAGGGGCTTGAGCGCTTTAAGTGCTGCCCATCTTGCACCGAGATTCACACCCTTCAGATGATTCAGCAGTTCGTCAATGACTGGCCCAAAAGCCTTGATCTGACCCTTATTCGCTGCCACGGCTGAAGTTATCATGGACCACTGTTTTTCTCTATCCATGTTATAACTGTGGGCGATTTTGATGAGTGCCGGCATTTCGGACTGAGTGACATGCAATTCAAACAAAGAATCAATCGCATACTCTGAAGAAGGCCCACCATCAACAACTATCTCAACCAAGATTTCCCTAACCCTCAGGCCTCCTATTTCAGTCAAGGAATCAATGATAAACTGGCAGTCAATAGACGCGATACTACGTTCGCCGGTGAGAGGATCCGTAGTTGTCAGTTTCTGAAGGTACTGGTGGAGAGGCTCAACCGCCCGCTGATCACCAAGAGAACCCAACGACTGAATGGCAACCATAAAATGGTCTGGAGCGGCCCGGTGAGATACATGCACCGGGAAATCTTTTTCAGCCACTGCCATCAGGGCCTCAAAAGCGCTCTTATCGCCGATTCTGCCCAGAGCCCTCATGGCATTTCCTCTGATCTGATCGTCATTATTTTCAAGCTCCTTGATCAGATCCAAAACAGCGGCTTTGCCAATCTTTACGAGAGCTTCCTCGCATTGATACGCCCCCCAACTAGAACCAAGTCCCTTAATAAGATACGGCATGCCGTCATTGCCACTCTCCACCAGGAAACGAGCTATCGCTTCTTGATGGGAAATAAGATCGGAATCATCAAAGGCCTGACACAACATAGATAGAGCGGGCTTGCCGATTTCACGTAATTCCCGAGTGGCCATCGGCCTCGTTTGCTTGTCTCCCAATTGAACAATCAGGGCTTTGATCCTCTGATTGTACTCAATCCCGTTGTCCGATGCCACGGCGACGTTGGTCCAGAAAAAAATCGCCGACAAAACTAATCCCATAATCAAAGTTGACATTCTCATCGAATTCACTCCTCTGTGTTGACTTCCCATGACTAGTGAAAGGTACATTCCCTCCTCATTTGGTTTACACCTACAGCTAAACATTGTCAATAATTTAAAAGATATCCTCGACCCTTCAATAACCATAACCATGAATAATTTAATTCTAACATTATCCCATCCTTCAACCCTTTTGTGCCTTAGCAAAAATCGCCTTAATGGCGATTTTTTGATATAATAAAAAATATTATACTACTAATTTATATGATTTATCTAATTGGCGGCGCCCCGCGTTGTGGCAAAACTATTCTTTCAAAAAGCATTGCCAGACAAAAAAAATTATCTTGGCTTTCAACGGATGCAATTCGTCCAATAATTTTGAATTACCTTTCAAAATCCCAAATCAAAATTAAGTTTCCTCAAACTACCATGACCACCCCGGAAAATAAATTTCGCTTCGATATATATTCGGCTGATGCTATGCTAAAAGCTCAACTAATCGAAGCGGAAACTATGTGGCCGGGAATAAAATCCCTGATTACTTCACTTATTTACCGAGAGCAAGATTACGTCATTGAAGGAGTTCACTTACTGCCTAAACACTTAAAAGAACTGACAAAATCCGAATTGAAAAAAAATGTCAAAATTGTGTATCTAGTCAAAAAAAATTTAACCAAAATTATCAGGGATTTTCCCAAAAATAAAAAAGAGTATGATTGGATGCTGCCATCAATTATGGGCGACGCGCCAAGATTAAAAAAGGCGGCCAGGATGGTACAAGTCAAAAGCGAATATTTTTACCGAGAAGCGAAAAAATACCATCTTAAAGTAATCAATACCGATGATAATTTTGAAAAAAAATTACGCCAGGCTTCTGATTATCTTCTTGAATAGAAATAAATTAATACCTAAGCTACGGCCATCAAGGCTTGTCTGCTGTCAATATTAGCAACTCACAAATCTTATTAAAAATATCTCTTTGGGTTTATGGAGATATTTTTTTGTAAAAAAATAAGTGCCGGAAAATCAATCCCGACACCTAACACGATAGAAAGGTCAATTACTTGCGGCGACGCTTTTTTTCCACCCAGGAGAGGCTGAAAGACAGAGTATACTCAAGTCCACGACTGAGCCTAGACTTGTCTCCCACTCGATTCCACTGCCTCCAAGGTTGCGTCTTGACCTCACAATGTGGACACTTTAAAGAAAAATCATTCTCTCCTACCTGCCGACGAATGGTAGCAATCACCTGCTCAACGTCAATACACGGCAGCATAGTATGACATTGCTCGCGCTTTAATGCGACTTCTTGGTCGGCATCAGGGACATAGCCAACGGCCTGAATGGAAACCGATGGCGTCCCAACAAAATACGTGTGGACTCTGAATTCATTAAAAAATCCTTTCTCCGTAATCAACCGAATCGCCTCCAAAAACCCGGCTGCCTGCTCAAAGAATTTGTCCGCCTGGTTTGGCATGACCAAAACCTCCATTATCCGGTTAGGGTTTCAAACGACTCAAACGCGACTATATAATATACCACAAAAATAAAAGTTGTCAACCGAAATCACGCCTTGAAATAAAACTACTGTTAGCAACCTACTTGCCTGTTTAGCTTTTTAAGATACTCATCGAAATAAGGCGATCGGACTAAGCATGGACAAGGCCCATAAGTGTCATAAAAATTTTGCTCCTGCTGGCGCTTAAAAGCATAACTTTCAGCCAATGATTTGTTAAAAACATTTCCCAGCAGGCCGTTGGTTTTTGCGGTATAAGCACAGGTCATATAATCTCCCGCCGGACTAACACCAATGCCATTACTGGAATAAGCGCAAAGTCCATTACCCCCTAAAGTAAGAGGTCCCGTGGTGTCCGATAACTGTTTAACCAGGCTTTCGATAGTTTTATAATCATCAGGCCTCAATAAGCTGCGCCAGTTACCGACTGCATTGCCCAATTTCGCCAAAGGGTTGCAAATAAAAAATATATCATCCCCGCAAAATTTTTTTATTTTTTCTACTTCATCCATATTCAAACTGCTAACGGTGGTGTTGATTGCCAATCTAACAATTATATGACCATTTTCTTGTTTAACATATTGTTGGTAAATTTTTCGGGCCAAAGCGATATTTTCCAAAACTTGCTTAAAAATACTTTCATCATTATTGCCTGTTAGCTTTAAATAAAGTTCGGGAGAAAACGAATCAAAACTGATAACCAAGGACGTATTATGAGCGGCATAAAAATTAATTAACTCCTCAGTCAAAATACTGGCATTACTGTAAATAATAGTAATCATGCCCGACGCATCAATTTTTTCAATAATATTTTTGATGTCTTGATACAAGCTGGGCTCGCCTTCACCGGCTAAGATGACGGCCTGACCATTCATGGCTTTAGCTTCTTGGATTAAGGCAAAAATTTTATCAACCGTAATTGGAACATTTTGTATATTGGATTTATTATTTTTTAGGTTAAAACATTTTTTGCATTGATAATTGCATAAAAATGAAAAATTGATCATGAGATAAGTAAAGCCATCTAACTGCCCTGATTTAGATAAATGCCAAGGCGTGCCTCGAAATATTTTCTTATTATTTTCTAGCATAAATTTTATCCAATCAACTGACTACTAGTTTAAATCTTAGTATGGATGCCGCATTCGCCGCCACACTTATTAGTATTCTGCCATCGGCCAAGTCTTTCTGATTTATCATCAGCAATAATGGCTGTGCAAGGCTGGCAACCCAAACTCCTGTAACCATCTTTATACCAAGGATGTATTGGCATTTGATTAAAAGCAATATAGCGCCAAATATCTAATTCCGTCCAATCCAAAATTGGATTAATTTTAACTACTTTTTTATATTCAATTTCTTTGAAATCCTTTCTGGTTTCACCCTCAGTATTTCTTAAACCCGTCAGCCAGGCGCTTAGGCCAAAAATGGCTTGGGCGGTAGGCGCGACTTTAAAATATTCACAACATTTTTCCGGATCACTTAGCCACAACTTTTGTTCTTTAGCCTGGATATTATCTTCTTGAATATATTCTTTGATATTTAAATGCCAAAGTTGGGTAACCAAATTCTTAAATTCA
>JBAYMO010000027.1:0-16687 GCA_041663485.1 Candidatus Buchananbacteria bacterium
AATAGATGAGTCCCGAGCAAATCAGCGGCATATTTAAAATCAATATGATATTCATCAGCAAAATTTATCAGATCAAGAGTTTTTTCAGCATTATGATTGGGACGAATTTGAATAATTTCATCAATACCGTCATTTTCGGCCAAATAAATCAATCTGGCTTGCGATGAATCACTAAATTCAGGAAATTTACAGACCACGCGAAAACCCCAAGTCGGGTGGGAATTAAATTCTTGTGAAAGTTTTTCGGAAATTTTTTCATCACCGATAATGGCAATGCGATGAACACCGATGCCCGCCTTGTAGGCTTGGCGACGCAAAAGTTGAATAATCAATCTTTCTAACGAAACAAAAATAATAGCAAAAATCCAGGAGATTATAATAATAAACCGAGAATCAAACAAATAACGGGAAAAAACCATAACCGCTAAAACCAAAGCTAAACCAGCTGAAGAGGCCACAAAAACCCGACTGATTTCATCACGATTTTTCTTTATGCCTGAGACTGAATAAAGACCGCTGATGGCAAAGATGGCAATCCAGCCAATAGCGATAAGTATCGCAAATGTTAAATAGTCACTAAATGACAAATTAAAAACTACCGGCCTAATTTTTTGGATATTAGGCAGGTAACGAATAAAATAAGCCGCCAAGGCAGCTAAAATTAAAGCCGCGTAGTCAATTGGCGGTTTGATGGCGGTAAATAGTAATTCTGATTTTTTCATAAAATTCTTCTAATATCATAACAGATTTGCCATGAAATTTCAACTTTTTGGCATACTAAAATACTACTGATGTCAGTAGTATTTTAGTATCCAAGCAAGCCGATAAGCCGAATTCTGTCTCTTTGAATTGCTTCAAAGCGATGATCATCTATCTAGGATTAATGTTGCCATTAATCTCATGCTGCCGACCTAATTTGGCATTGCACCTGGCAGGGGTTTACCACACGGACCGTCACCGGTCACTCGTGCGTGAGCTCTTACCTCACGATTTCAACCTTACCGTTCCCCGAAGGGACTTAGGCGGTATATTTTCTGTTGCACTTGCCCTAAGCTTGGCAAAAATCCAGAAGTCTTAAGCGCTTCTGTTTTTTTGTTACTCTCGGCTTCCGTTAGAAGTTGCCTTTTATGGTGTTCGGACTTTCCTCCCCGACTGACGTCGAGGCGATCATCTAGCCTACTTGGACAAAATATATAATAGCAAAAATTAGCTATTCTGTCAACCGTAAACTCCCTATTTCTTTCTAAACATTTTTTTACCCCAGGCCAAGGGTGAATAATTTTTAATCATTTTAATCATCCTCTCACCTCTTCGTCTTTTGGTAATAATCTGCTCCTTATAATTTTTTATTTCTTTCTGCAATTGATCCTTTATTTCTAAAATCGCCGTATTAACATCATGCCTTTCTGCCACGGCCCTCAAAACTTTACCTGGTAGTCTAATATCACACTCCGCGCGAAAAATATCACCGCTTTGATGATGAAAAGTAGTTCGACCGATCTCTATCCAAGCTTCAACCACACCACTAGGGTCCGGTAGGTATTTATCTAATTCGCTAATTTTTTCTTTAGCAAATTTTTCTAACTCTGGTGAATGATCGATGTTGGTAAGTTTTAGATTGATTTGCATAGTTTTTATTTTAATAATAATTAAGTTAGTTAATAACCGGCTTCATCGATGGCCTGATTAACCAATTTATCCGCCAATTTATTATCTTCGCGATAAATATGAAAATATTTTACCTTGCCAAATCCCTGAGCTAAATTCCAAACTTGAACAAACAAGACGCCCAAACCTTCATTTTTCACCTTATAGGCGCCGGAAAGTTGCTGTTTAACCAATTCGCTATCTAGATAAATATCTAATTCGGTAGCACCCAGCTCTTTGGCTTTTTCCAAAGCCAAAATGACCGCTTGATATTCAGCTTGGTTATTAGTGGCTTCGCCAATGTATTTTTTAAGTAAATATTGCTGGCCGCCAAAATCAATCACCGCGCCGATTCCAGCCGGACCGGGATTACCTCTGGCGCCACCATCAGTATGAATTATCGCCTTGGCCATAAGATATTTTTTATTTTGATAAAGCTAAATCAACAATTTTTAGCTGCAGCTCTTGATTACCGTTCCATTCATTAACATCCACTTCAAAAACCATATCAACCTTATCTCCTTTCTTTATTCTAGCGCACCACTCGCCAAAACAAAAGCCAATAGTTTTTCTCACGGCATCGCTGTTATGTTTAACCATTAAACGCAGATGCTTGCCGTCATTGCCAACGGTTTGCCGATCACTGACCGTTAAATCCCTGGCCAAAAATATTGGTTTGGGATTACCTTCACCGTAAGGTTCAAATTTTTTTAATTCTTCAAATATTGCCCAATCAATATTTTCCAGACTAACCTCAGCTTCGATAGGCAGAATAGGCGAAATATCCTTATCTTTCAATTCGGTTTCCGCCAAACTAGTCATTTTATCAATAAATTTTGCCAAGCTTGGTTCATTTTTGACTGTAAAACCACAGGCTTGAGCATGACCGCCAAAGCGAGATAAATACTCTGAGCACTGCTGAGCCGCTTCAATAATATTAAATTCCGGGATGCTGCGACCAGAACCGATAATTTCGCCATTATATCGAGATATAACCAAGCTAGGCCGATGATAACGGTCGGTCAAACGACCAGAAACCAAACCTACGACGCCGGTTAGCCAATTATTGCCTACCACTGACAGTAATTTCTGATCAATTACTTCACCTAAAATATTTTGAGCCTCGTTAAAAATTTTGTCGGTTAATTGCTGGCGGTCGCGATTGGTTTGATTTAATTGCGTTGCCAATTCTTTGGCTTCAGTCTGATCCTTGGTAACTAGTAATTCAAAAGCCGTACTGGCATGATTCATTCGGCCGGCCGCGTTTAGTCGAGGTGCGATTTGCCAGCCGATGGTGCGCTCATCAATGGATTTCAAGTCAATTTTTACCTCACGGCATAATTCCCTAAGACCATAATTTCTATCTTTGTATTTACTATCAGCTAGATCATGTAAAACATCTAAACCGGTTTTTACCAAAACCCGATTTTCTCCTAAAATCGGCTGCAAATCCGCGATGGTGCCAATGGCCACGAGGTCCAACAGTAATCTTTCGCAACCAGCTGGCAATTGATTGACCTGATAATTTTGATGCCTGGCTAAAAGTCCTTGGGCTAATTTAAAAGCCACGCCACAACCAACCAAATCCTTGAAAGGATATTTTTCACTTTTTAGGTGCTGATTAATAATGGCAAAGGCTTTAGGTATAAACAACGGTTCGTGATGATGGTCGGTAATAATTACATCAATTCCACCTCGGGTTAAAATGTCTACTTCTTCCACGTTAGATATTCCGCAGTCGACCGTAATTAACAAATTAGTGCCTTTTTTGATCTGCTCATTCGCTGCCTCCTTATTTAAACCATAGCCTTCCGTTTCTCGATATGGGATATAGACGTCAACGACCGCACCCAACGCTTCCAAAATTTTCATGACCAAAGTTGACGACGTCACGCCGTCAGCATCATAATCACCATAAATAGTAATTTTTTCTTTTTTTTCGATGGCAGTCAGAATTCTTTTTACCGCCTTTTCCATGTCATTGAACAGAAAAGGATCCAAAATATTTTGGCTATAATCCGGGCTCAAAAACTCATCAATTTCTTGTTGTTCAGTCAGGCCGCGATTATAAAGCAACTGCAAAGTTATTGGATTAATTTCAGGAAATTTTTCCAAAAAATCCTGACCAATAACCGGAGCAACTTGCCAACGTTTGGGTAAATTCATAGGAAATATAGTTTAGCATTTTTTGCAGTTTTACACAATAAGCTAATCATGATAAAATTGTAGAGTAATTCATTATATTTTAATCAAAAAATAATATTTCTATATGGCAAAAAAGCAAGAAAAATGGCACAAAATTGTCTGGCTGATAATTGCCATTACTACGATTCTTTCCATGGTGCTTTGGACAGTACAATTATAACTTCTAACGATACCAAAAAGGGGTCAAAACCTCTTTTTTTTGTAATAATTTGCTTAAGTATTTTATCTAAATTAAGCTATTTTTTATTTAAATCTATTGACAAATTGAAATATTAATGTTATTATTTATTTAGCGTTGTGCTGAATTGAAGGTCATTCTTTCGGCCTTGGTCTGTTCCAGGGTAAAGGAAAGTCTGACTTAAACATGAGGAGTGTGAGATGAACGTATGTTGCGCTTACGCATTGCTAGTCATCCTAGGCCTAGGCCTGCTGGCAGTAACAGCATTGACGATTGCCACGTCGTGGCAAGCGGCAAAATTGTGCTTCGCGATAAAACGTCGCGATTCGCAGAAAAATGCCTATGATCTTTAAAACCAATTCCATACAACACGACCCGCCAGGTATTACCAGGCGGGTCGTTTCACGTTTAGATAATATTTTTATCTTTTCAAAACTGCTAAAAAGGTTTCGGAGGGAATATCCACCCGACCATGACCAATGGCCATCATTTTCTTTTTGCCTTTTTTCTGCTTTTCCAAAAGCTTACGCTTTCTGGTGTAATCCCCGCCATACAATTTAGCTGTTACGTCCTTGCGCAATGCGGATAAGCGCTCAGCGGCGATAATTTTGCCTGATATGGCTGCCTGAATTTTTACCACAAACTGCTGGCGCGGCAAAGAATCTCTTAAGGTTTCAACAATTTTACGACCGACATGAAAAGCCTCGTCTCGATAGACAATGGTACTTAATGCCTCCACTTTTTCTTCAGCTACATAAATATCTAATCTGACAATATCGGTCACATCATACTTTAAAAAATCATAATTTAAGGACGCATAACCGGAAGAAACACTCTTTAGTCGATCATAAAAATCAACCAGCAAAGCCGTTAACGGCACATGGTAATGTAAAACGGCCAAATTATCATCCAAATACTCGGTATTGATATAAATGCCTCGTTTCTGCGAAACCAGCTGCATAATTTGACCCAAATATTCCGTGGGCGAAAAAATATCAACCAGCATAATCGGCTCGGAAACAGTATCAATCACTTCCGGCTTAGGTAATTCCTGCGGCGATTTAATAATAATCTCTTCGCCATTTTTTTGCTTAATTTTATAAGCCACGCTCGGCACGGTTACGATCAAATCCAAATTATATTCGCGTTTCAAGCGCTCTTGAATTACCTCCAAGTGCAGCAAACCTAAAAAGCCGCAGCGAAAACCAAAGCCCAAGGCTTGAGAATTTTCCGGTTCGTAGCTTAAGGCGGCATCGTTTAATTTCAATTTTTCAATGGCCTCTCGCAAGCGCGAATACATGTCCCCCTCTTTGCAAAATAATCCGGCAAAAACCATGGGTTTAACTTCTTTATAATCAGCCAAAGGTTCAACCACCTTGTCCGGATCGCCAATGGTATCACCGACGCGACACAAACCAATTTCTTTTAAACCCGTTACCACGTAACCGATCTCGCCGGACTTTAAGCTTGCAGTCTTGGTCATTCTCGGAGTGAAACAACCAACTTCTAAAACCTCAGTTATTTTATTGTATGATAAAAATTTTATTTTATCCCCCGCTTTCAGCTCGCCATCAACAATTCTGACTTCCGCAATCACGCCGCGATATTCATCAAATCTAGAATCAAAAATCAACCCGCGCACCGGTTTTTGATAATCAATTTTTGGCGCTGGCACGCGAACAATTACGGCATCAAGAATTTCTTTTACCCCTAAGCCGGTTTTAGCTGAAGCTAAAAGAATTTCATCAGCTTGGCAGCCTAAAAGCTGACAAATTTCATGCTTGACTTTATCTACTTGCGCATTGGGTAAATCAAGTTTATTAATAACCGGAATAATCACCAAATCCTGTTCTAAGGCTAGATATAGATTAGCGACGGTTTGAGCTTGAACGCCCTGAGAGGCGTCCACTAGTAAAATCGCGCCTTCCACCGCGGCTAGGCTGCGAGAAACTTCATAGTTAAAATCAACGTGACCCGGCGTATCAATTAAATTTAGCTCTAAACCCTGCCAGCTCATTCTAGCTGGCGCCAATTTAATAGTAATGCCCCGTTCCCGTTCAATATCCATTTGATCTAAAAGTTGCTCCTTCATTTCACGCTTGGAAACCGTGCCGGTAATTTCTAAAAAGCGGTCAGCCAGAGTAGACTTACCGTGATCAATATGGGCAATAATGCAAAAATTTCTGATATTTATCATAGATAAACTCTACCCAAAAATACCTAAAAATGCAAGCGTAATTAAACACAAAAAGCACAAATTACTTAAACTTGTGCCGGCCGTAATTATGATGATAAATTTTGCGTCAAAGACTCCTGTTCGGTTACCTCTTCGGGCAGTTGTGGCTTTTTTAGAATCTTTTTATTAACTACTTCAATGAATAATTTGAATTCTTCCGATTTGATCAGCCAGCAAGTAGTAAAGTAAGTTACTAAGCCGGCACTACCGGCGGCCAAGGTCTGTGAAGCCACGCCAATAAAGGTCTGCAAACCGAGCCACTGTTGCATGGGATATTTTATGGCTTGAGCGACAATGGCCATCATAAAAGCCGCCACGCAAATTTTACTAAAAGAAATTAAAATTTTCATTCCATCCATGCTCCCAAAACGCTGCCGTAAAATTATGGCTAAAAGCAAGAAATTTATTATGGTTGAAAGGGAGAATGCAGCCGCTAAACCCATCACGCCAAACCACCTTGATAGGCTGACAGCCAAAATAAAATTAATTACCTCGGTTACTAGTCCGACCACAAATGGCGTTTTAGTGTCTTGCTGGGCGTAATAAGCTCGAGCCAAAACCAGAATACATGATTGAGCAAAAAGGCTAACGGCAAATATGGACAAAACTTGTAAAGTTAAAAGCGTATCATTCCAATCAAATTTGCCGGAACCCAAAATTACCCGCACCACTTGAGCGCGCAGAACAATCAATAGCACCGAAGCCGGAATAACCAAAAAAAGTATTTGTCTGATCGTCAGCGACAAGGCCTGAATAAATTTTTTCTTATTATTAACAGCTTCGGACAAGGTCGGAAAAGCCGCCACGGCAAAAGAAACGCCGAATAATCCCAAAGGAAAACTTTGAATATTGTTGGCTAAATTGAATACCGCAATGCTGCCGGCGGCTAAAGTTGAACCAATAATTGTGACCACTAAAAAATTAATCTGCGAAACCATAATGCCCATGGTTCGGGGCACCATCAAGGTTAAAATTTTACGCAAACCCTTATTACCTAAATCAAACCGCCAGCGCCAACGATAACCCAAAGTCCAGGCCGCCACAATTTGAATCAACATGTGCATAAATGCTCCCAAAACTACGCCCCAGGCCAAGCCATAAATTCCCAAAATTGGCACAAAAAATATCGCCCCAATAATTATGCCAATATTGTACAAAATCGGCGCTATGGAATAAATGAAAAAACTTTTTAATGACTGCAACACGCTGCCAAAGATTCCCGACATAGCCAAAAACATCAGACTGAAAAACATAATTTGCGTCATTTTGGTGGTAGTAGCTAATTGTTCAGGTGAAAAACCTGGCGTAATTATTTTTACCAACCAAGGTGCCGTGGCCACCATTAAGGCCGAAAGGATAAAAACCGTCAAGATAATAAAATTAAAAAAAACATTGACTAATTCCCAAGCCTTATTTTTATTACTGCCAACCAGGCTGGTAAAAACCGGAATAAAGCCCGCGGAAAGCGAGCCTAAAATTAATAAATTAAAAATCAAATCGGGAATTCTAAATGCCGCGTAGTAAACATCCAATTCTCCGCCCGCGCCGAATTGTCCGGCCAAAACACGATCACGTAAAACTCCAAAAAGCCGCGACACCAAAGAAGCGGCTCCTAAAAGAATGGCGGCCGAAGTTATAGTTTTTGACTGGGAACTAAAAAGATTCTTTAATTTTACTTTTATCATTTTTTACTTTAAAAATCTTAAATCAACCACCTTGCAGCCCTTACCTTTTAATCCAACCATAACCGGATTAAAATCAATCTCTTTAATTTCATCGAATTGACTGGAGAAATCCCCTAATTTTACTAATAGTTCGGCCACGGCATCCAAATCCAGGGGTTCTTGGCCGCGAGCCCCTAAAAACATCTTGTAGATTTTCAATTCCGAAAGCATTTTTTTCGCTTCCGCTAAGGAAAATGGCGCGATTCTAAAGGCCACGTCTTTAAAAATTTCCGTATAAATACCTCCGGCACCAACCATAACCAATGGTCCAAACTGTGGATCTTGTTTAACCCCTAAAATAATTTCTAATCCCTTAGCCATTTCCCCAACTAAAAAGCCGTCAATTTTTGCGCCCTTCATATTTTTATTCAGGGTCTTTTTCATATCAGCCAGAGCAATTTTTAAATCTTTGGGGGTTTTAATATTTACTTTAACTCCACCCACGTCTGACTTGTGAATAATATCCGGTGAAACAACCTTGAGAGCAACCGGGTAGCCAATTTTTTTGGCAATTTGCAAGGCTTGTTTTTCATCTGGTGCTAATCCAGCTTTGTGTAAAGGAAATTTTAAAGGCAATAAAAGATCGCGACAATCTTGTTCAGTGATTTGTTTTTTCTTTAAAATTTCTTGAACTTTATTTTTTGATTTATACTCAGTCAAATCCGTCGCCACAGCAAAACCCTTGGTAGATTTTTGATTTTGAGCAAATTCCGCCATTAGCCCCAAAGATTTGACTGCCCCGGCCGGAGAATCAAAATAGGGCAAAGAATATTTATTAAATATGTCATAAGCGGAAACGATTTTTTTCTCACCCAAAAAGCAAAGCAACACCGGCTTGGAATATTTTTTGGCAATTTTCCCTACGGCTTCGGCGGTTTTTTCCACTTCGGTCATTTTTTGCGGCGTTAATAAAACAATAACCGCATCAACATTTTTGTCCGGCAAGACTAAATCCAAAGCCAAACCATAGCGATCAGACTTGGCATCGCCCAAAATATCAACCGGATTATGATTACTGGCGGCAGCCGGTAAATTTTGTTTTAAGGCGTCCTTGGTGGTCTGACTTAAATCCGCAATTTTTAAATTATGGCTGGGTAATAAATCAGTAAGTAAAATACCCGGCCCGCCCGCGTTCGTAATTATTCCCACCCGATTGCCCGCCGGCAATGGCTGCAAAGAAAAAGCTTTGGCTAAGTCAAAAAAATCGTCCGAACCGACCGCTTCAATTACTCCGGCCTGAGCAAAAGCGGTAGTGTAGGCCTGAGCTGAGCCCGCCAAGGAACCGGTATGGGACGATACAGCTTTTTGCCCGGCTTCAGTTTTACCGGCCTTAAGCACAACCACCGGTTTGATTTTTGAAATTTTAGCCACCGCGGACATAAAAAGCCGTCCAGCCTTAATCTCTTCCAAATATAAAATAATAACTTTTATTTTATCATCAGCCGCAAAATAATTAAGCAATTGAATTTCGTCAATCCCCGCTTTATTGCCCAAACTAACCATATAACCAATGCCAAGTTTTTGCGCCATCGCCTTATCCAATATGGCCGTACCTAAAGCGCCGGATTGAGAGATAAAAGCAATATTGCCGGCTAAATCAAACTTTTCCGCGAATGAAGCGTTCAAAGGCAATAAAGTGGAGATATAGCCCAAACAATTTGGACCTAATAAATTTATTTTATACTCTTGGGCAACGGCTATTAAATCATCTTCTAATTTTTTACCCTCCGAGCCAATCTCCTTGAAACCGGCGGAAATAACTATTACATTTTTACAACCCTGCTGACCGCATTGTTTTAGTACATCTAAAACCAGTTTAGCCGGTATGGCAATAATCGCTAAATCAACATTCTCTTTAATCTCTAAGATTGAGGAAAAGCACTTTATACCCTCAATATTTGAATCTTTGGGATTAACAGGAAAAATTTTTCCGGAGTAACTATTTTTGATATTCAATAAAATATCATTGCCCACCTTATCCTTCTCGGTCGAGGCGCCAATAATAGCTACGGATTTTGGATGAAAAAAAATATCAAGGCTTCTCTCTTCAAAATTGGCCATTGCTTTGCGTAAAAGAATTGATTAATTAAATTAAGAAAGTTTGGATTTTACAATCAGAACGGCCACGACGCCGACCAAAATTAAAAATAATCCAAGATACATTTGACTATTGCTCATAGTTTTATTTTATCTAGTAATTTTTTTCGAACTAGCAGGCCATTTTGCGCCCCCATTTTGGTCAAGACCGCGGCGCTGTTGCCCATCCCCCATTTTAAGGCTTTCTTAATCTCATTTTTTTCCACGATTAATCCGGCCAGAAAAGCGGAGCCAAAGGCATCACCCACGCCCACGGTATTAATCGCCTTTGATTTAATAATTTTTTGATGATAAATTGTCCGGCCATCATAAGCCCAAGCGCCCTTTTTGCCATCAGTTAAAATTACCAACTTGGGTCCCCATTCCTGCAAAATATTCAAAAGATAAATCGGCTTGTTCAAAAAATTGGGATTACGCTTACCCAGCTTGATACCCGACAAAGCCAATTCAATGGCTTCATCTTTATTAACGATTAAAACCTGGGTCTGTTTGAAATATTCCTCCAGAGCCCGTTTGCCTGCCTGTAATTGAAAATTTCCGGGATTCCACATGATTTTTATTCCTTTAGATTTGGCCAAAAAGAATATTTCTTTTAAATTTTTCGGCCAGTCTTTGCCGGAAAGCGAGGTTAAATAAAACCACTGGCTGCTTAAATTTTTAGCTTGCTGAGAATTAAAAATCAGATTCTGCGAAGCGCCACGGTAAGCAAAGCCGATATGCTCTCTTTCTTTTTTATCAGTGGCAATTAAAAATGATAAGCCGGTCGGAGCTTTGCTATCAGTTTGCAGATAGCTGACGTCGATTTTTTCACGAGTTAAATTGTTAATTACTTCGCGGCCAATTTCATCATTTCCCACGCGCGAAATTATTGCTGTTTTCAAGCCTAATCGGGAAAAAGCTACCGCGCTATTTGATCCGCCGCCGCCGAAAGTCAGGCTGACTTCCTTGGGATTAATTTTAGCGCCATACTCAAAGGCGAGCATTCTTTGAGAAGTCAAATTCTCCGGAGTATAAAAAACTCGACCCTGATCGGTAAAAAAAGTAAAGTCCCTCACCGCGCCGCCAATCGAAACGACGTCAAAATTTGCCATAAGTTTAAATTAATTATCTCCTACTGCTAAAATATTATAACATAAAAATTTAAAACTTTAAACTTTAGCTGTCAGAATGTTTTCAAATAAAAAAAGCCGACTTTTTTTCGGGCTTTTTTATCGATTTTATAAGATAATGAGATTGGTATCAATCTGTTCAAAAAAATGAAACTTGACCAAAATAAGAGCCACTAGCAAAGCAATCACGGCTAAACTTTGGAGAATAATTGAAGTATGCTGAACCCTGATTTTAATAAAAATATTCAAGGCCAAAGAAAAAAGCAGAAAGACCAAAAAGGCGACAAACAAAATGTTGGAATACTCAACCGCCATATCAATTAAAGTCGCTCTGGATTTTTTTTCACCTAGAACCAAAACGCCATTATTTTCCTGACTATTACCAGCTAAACCAGTCATGGGCTGATCGGCGATTAAATCTACGGCAATCTCTTCCTCGGATACTCCGGCGGTTTTTGGATTTAAAGCCGTAGTAGTTTTTGTGGCCTTGGAATTATCGCTGATTATCTTAGTGGCCGTGGTCGGTTGGGCGACCTTAGTTACCGGCACTGTAGTTTTTGTGGTTTTACTCGCCGTGGTCTTTTTCTGACTGGTTGGGGCTAAAGCGGTCTGCGTTACTTTTTTAGTCGTTTTATCAGCCGCGGCCAAGCTAGGTACATCTTTTCTTTGCGTGCCAAAAAATTCAACCAACAAGATGGTTTTATGACCTGACATTTGTCCGTTCAAGACAGCGATACCAACTTCTAAATATTTTGGATTCAAAATATTACGTCTATGACTAGGGCTATTTAAAAATGCTTCGTGCACGGTTTCCGCGCTGGTAAAATCAATGGCTAAATTTTCCCCGGCGTAAACATAATCATATTCATTTTTATCAATCCATTCCCAGGGTCGTTTGCCCTCCGGAGTATCATGCGCAAAATAATCACGCTTAACCATATCCGAACCCTTAGTGGCGGCGTATTTGGTTAAATTAGTATTTTCTTTTAACGGCAATAAGCCCTCTTGCACCCGCGACTGGTTTATTAATGAAACTATATTTTTGGAAATAATAGCCGAAAGCTCCGCTGGCGTTGGGTAAGTAAAAAATAAAAATACGGTAACAATAATTTTAACCAAAATCGCGGCTGAAGAAATAACAATTAAACTCTTAGGTCTTAAAGCTTTCGGTTTGAATTCATTACCGGCGTGCGGAATTAGAAAATCACTAAAAAGCTGGCAACTGTTGCTAAAAAATTTCATTGAATCATGTTTACCCTGAGATAAACATTCGATTTCTTTTTTTTCTTTTCGCAAAAATCTTGACCAACGCTTTGGGTGAAGATAAATAAAAAGACCAGCGATAAGCTGGAATAAAACCACAAAAGCCCCAATTAAACTTAGGATAATGCTCTTACTAATTTTGCCATCTTTTTTAGCCCAGAACATACTTTTTATGAGTCTTTATTGACAAATTTATTATATCACGAGAACTCAAATTTGTCAAATGCGCTCATAATTATCAAACTAATATTTTCTCTACTCGTCCTGGTTGCTATTAAACGGCGAATTCAGATTTACTTCTTTGTCTGGCTTTTTACTATTTACCAAAATATAAATACTACTGACAACCGCCACGCCTAAAAGCCAAATATTTAGCCAACATTCAGGATACGCTAAAATTGTCGGCAAGATATACACTATTAATTGCTGCCACCAAAGATTTTTGCCCCAGGATTTTTCTGAGTTTTTAGAGCTAGCCCAGAGTAAAATGGTGCCAAAAAAGTTTAGAATTAACAAAATAATAATATAAATTTTGCACGACCCATAGACTAAGGCTGCTGAATCTGATTTTTTTTCATTTACCTTGGCTTGGGAAATAATTGAAGCGAGATCATCGTTTTCTGAATAATCTGTCGAAAGAATTCGGCCAGACATTAATTGACGGTTGTCGCCAACCGATTTAGACAATGCTTTAATTGGCGCTTGAGTTGAGCCGTGATCAGATTTTGATGTGGTAAAAGATATTTCATCGGAAACTAAATAATTCGCGCCACGCCACTGGTTAGGATCAGGCAGCACTCTGACGCGATAAAAATATGTGGCATCAGCTTGCAAATTATTTATCACCACCGTGTGAAAAGTTTTAGCTTCAAAATCAAAAGATGAAGCATAGGCATAACCAAAATTTTTGAGATCCAGTGACATTTCCTGGCCAGTTTTACCGGAAAAATCAAAAATAACCTGGCCCACGGTCTTAGAGTTTGTAAACCATGAAATCTCCACGCTACTATCTGAGAGCGACTTAACGCTAATGTCGGAAATATTAATTATCGGAGCAAAAATTTTTGCATCAATGCTTTGATTAAAGCAGCCCATGTCTCTGATTTGATTTTGTCCGGCTTCAATTTTACTAAATGCCAATTTGGTAGTCACTTCCCAATTTGACGGCAAAACTACTTCGGTTTGATAATTGCCCGGCATTAAATTAGCAAATTCATAAAAACCAACACTGCTAGTAATGGTGGTATTAACTAGTTTGTCATTCTGATAAAGATTTACAGTCAGGTTTGATAAATAATTTTCATCCAAATCTTTAATCCCATTAATGTTTACATCCTCAAAAACCTGACCAGATATTTTCGCCTTTTCAGCTGCTTTAAGCTCACCGGCTAGATTAAAAGAAAATAAAAACAGGCATAAAAAAAAGACTACACGCAGCATATTTGCAGTAGTTCCCCTCCAAAAAGGATAGCTTATCCGTTTCTGGTCCATATTTAAGTAGTTTTTTAATGTAGCAAAAATTTTACAAAAAGTCAATGACCAAATATCAACTAATTTTTATCAAGTCCCTTGTTGGTATAGCGATTTGACGCATTCCAGAGCAACCAACCATAACCGCCGCTGTCATAGGTAGCTTTTTTTTGCAATCTGATCTTTTGGTCATCATAAACCGCGCCCATATCAAAAGCCTGCAACCACGGACGCACTTTTGCTCTATATTTAGCGTTTTTTACGCGATCAAGGCTTTGAAAAACGATTTCATACGGGTGGTCAGCCGGATTGGCAAAATCCTTAAAACCTGGTGGATAATGAGACGGATAAACCATGGGGCAAATATAATCAAAATGAGGCGCCGCATCTTCAAATCTTTGGCCAATATTTAAACCATCATTTCGCCACAAAACCATGCCAAACATGTCACCTGAGGTTAAGACAGGATAAAAGGTTAAACTCTGATCAAGATACTGGTAAAAATCAGCCATTACCTTGGATTTATCACCATTTTTGTCTAGATTAGCGTAGACAATTTGCTTAATATCTCCATCAGAGGGAAATCTGATATAATCAAAATTTATTTCATCAAAACCTAATTTGGCCGTTTCCTTGGCTAAATTTATATTATATTCCCAAACATACCTTTGCGTTGGATCAACCCAAGCCAGGCCTTTTTTATCGCGCCAAATACCACCTGATTTTGATTTTAAAGCGATTTCTGGCTTGTTTTCAGCCAAGTAAGGATCCTGAAAAACCGTAATTCTTGCAATAGTATAAATCCCCTGCTGCTTTAAATATTTAAGCCAATTTTTCAGGTCAGAAATTCGAATATCTTCAGCTCCAATCTTATCCACTTCTGCCAGATTGGTATCAAAAAATATCATGCCGCTGTAGTCTTTAACGTCGATGACCACAGAGTTGAGCTCGGTTTGATTTATTAAATCAACCAGTTCTTCCCTTCTTTGTTTCATGCCAGCGATGTAGGCGGTTAAATATATTCCTTTATTTTCAATTTTTTGCGGTTTTACTAAAAAATCTGCCGGGGAATTAACGGCTGAACCAAAACCTAAAATTAAAGAGAATCCAATAACAAACAAGTTTACTAAAAATGAGATAACCATAGGCTTTTAAGAAATATAGCATTTTCTCAAAAATTAGCCAATTAAACAAAAACTGCCCCGTTTGGTGGGGCAGTTTTTTATCTTGATTTGTTTTGGATTAATAATCCAAAATGTCTTTAAGGATTTTATCGCTGACATCATTAATCTTGATGCCGAAGAATTTATCAGCCAACTCTTTCAGAGTATTAATGTGATATTTTCTGCCATCTTTAATCACGTAGATATTTTTTTGGCTATCACGAATTAACATGCCATCCTGGTAAGAAGCCAGCTCGCTCACCGTAGTAGCATCGTAGTCGGAATATGAATCAGTAACTGACGAGCAAACATTGTTGATCTTGACCCCAAAATAATATTTAGCCAAGTCTTTAAGATTTTTAATATGTTTTTTCTTGCCAGATTTGATAATATAAACCTTATGGTCATTGCTGCGAATTAACGCGCCGTCGCCATAACCACCTTTGCTATCACAGATAGGTTCATTGGTTTTTTTACCGCAGCCAGCCGGATACTTATTAATTTCATCAAAAGAAACATCAATAATTTCTTGCTTATTATGCTTCTGGCGCAATTCAGCTAAAGTTCTGATCCAGCATTTTTGGCCATCATTATTGATTAGATAAACTCTCTTATCCGGTGAACGCAATAACGTGCCATCGGGATAATAGGTCGCGCCCAAAACTTCACCGGGCGTTTCCACTACGGCAATGCCGGTATATTTCATAGTGGTGGGCAAATCTTTAACTCTAAAAATTGCGTAACGAGTTAACAACTCAGATGAAGTAAAAGAAGCTGAATTATTGGCGTTGCTAAAAGTAACATCGCCTCTTAGGCTCCATTCGCTAGCTTCATCTTTAGCCTTATAAACACCGGCGTCCACTGAATTACTTAAACCAGACATGATGAAGGTAACAGTAAGCGGTTTTAAGAAATTAGTCGTTAGTAATCTTTGATTTTTATCAACCGCGGTTAAGCGATAGACACCACCAATTAAAGCCGCGTTATAAGAAGCCAAAGGAGTTCTAGGTAAAGCTAAAGCTTCCTGAGAAATATTAAATGTCGTAACGTCGCTAATCGCGCCTGCTGGAATTTCAATTACCACTTTACTGCCATCAGCAAAAACATAAGTCAAAACGCCGGGCTGAGTCGCATTAATAGTTAAAGGAGTATTATAAGCTCTAACGGTCGGATCGTAAGCAGAACCACCGCCGCCGCCACCGCCACCAGACGGAGGGGTCGGAGGCGTAACGCTAGTATCAATAGCAAAATTGATAGTAACTTTATTCCATGATGGGTCAGAGACAATCAACGTGTAACTGCCATTAGCACTAACGGTCGTATTGGAAATAAAGTTTACACCATTCAAAGTTGAAATCGCAGTACCAGAATCATCACTATAAGTAATAGTAACCGGACTGGTGTAAGTATGACCATTAACCACGCCAACCACTACCGGCAACGTTGTGTCAGGCGTGGAAGTAATATTAATGGTAAAGCTCACCGTCGCGGTATTACCAGCGGCATCAGTTACCACTAAGGTATGAGCACCATTGGTATTAACGCTATCACCGGAGGCAAAGGCCGCGCCATCTAAAGTAGCAGTAACCGGGCCT
>JBAYMO010000028.1:0-14365 GCA_041663485.1 Candidatus Buchananbacteria bacterium
AAAGTCTTCTATATAGATGGAGGTAAATCGGTCTTCTCTGACCATTTTTTCCGAAACCACGATGGCATCTTCGTAGTTATAGCCTTCCCAGGCCATAAAAGCGACCGTGATGTTTTGACCCAAACCCAGTTCCCCGTTTTGCGTGGAAGGACCATCGGCTAAAACATCACCTTTGGCAATGACTTGGCCTTTTTCTACAATCGGCCGCTGATTAATGCAAGTGGAAGCGTTAGAACGAACGAATTTATTTAAACGATAATTGATTAAATCTCCGGCATCGGATTTTAAAACAATTTTATCAGCCTGAACCGAAGCAATGGTGCCATTAACTTTTGAAGTGATAACATGCCCAGAATCGCGCGCGGCCACGGCTTCCCAGCCGGTACCGACAATCGGCGACTGCGGTTTAATACACGGCACGGACTGACGTTGCATGTTCGAACCCATCAAAGCCCGAACGGCGTCATCATGTTCCAAAAATGGAATTAAAGAAGTCGCCACCGAAACGATTTGGTTCGGAGCCACATCCATATAATTGATATCGACAACATGTTCAATGCCCGGTTCGCCGTATTTTCTGACTTCGGTGCGTTCCACCAAGAAATATCCATTTTCATCAATGGGGGTAGTAGCGGCCGTACTGACTGAATTCTCGCTTTGGAAAGCCGTTAAATAAACCACTTCATTGGTTACGCGAGGTTTGACTAAAACTCGCTTTATTTCAGTAATTTTTTCCAAATCCTTGGCGGCTTTCTCAGAAATTTTTTCATCTTTTTTAATTACTACCTTTTTGGTCGAGGGATCAATGATATCCTCGAAAGCAATTTCGTCGACAATATCAGAGGCTTTGTTGGCTAAATTATGCTTAACGACCCGGCAAGGAGTTTCAATAAAACCGTAATCATTAACCCGGGCAAAACTGGCCAAGTGGCCGACCAAACCGATGTTTGGACCTTCCGGCGTGGCAATCGGACAGATTCGGCCGTAATGAGTCGGATGCACGTCGCGGACGTCAAAGCCGGCGCGTTCACGAGACAAACCGCCAGGACCCATGGCTGACAACCGACGTTTATGTTCCAATTCGGACAAAGGGTTAGTCTGATCCATGAACTGGGAAAGCTGCGACGACATGAAAAATTCTTTGACAGAACCAATGACCGGACGCGCGTTGATTAAACGATTAGGCGTAATCTCGGAAATTTCCAAAGTGCTCATGCGGTCTTTGATAATTCTTTCCATTCTGGCCAAGCCGACGCGGAATTTATTTTGCACCAATTCACCGATGGCTCTAACGCGGCGATTACCCAAATGGTCAATGTCGTCCTGATCTTTTTGAGAAATATTTAATTTGATGATTTCCGAAACCACCGCGATTAAATCTTGGACTCTAAAAACGCGGTTTTCTTTGGTAATCGGCAAATCCTGATTAAATCTTTGATTAATTTTGTAGCGGCCAACTTTACCGAAATCATAACGCTCAAAATTAAAAAACATCGCATAAATCAAGGACTTGGCGTTATCAACCGTGGCTAAGTCGCCCGGTCTGATTCTTTTGTAAACTTCGATGAACGCGTCACTTTCATTTTGCGAGGTATCTTTAGCTAAGGTATTTTTGATATAAGAAATTTCCGGATGAACATCGATATCTTTAAAAATGTTTGAAATCTCTTCATCGGTCGGGTAACCAAAAATTCTAAATAATGATGTTACGGAAATTTTTCTCTTACGATCAATCTTAACCCAAATAACATTATTAATATCGGTTTCCAATTCCAACCAGGAACCACGATTCGGAATAATTTTCGCACCATAATAACGTCTTTCGCCATAAACTTCCGAAGTAAAAAATATACCAGCGGAACGAATCAGCTGGGAGACAATGGCACGCTCAATCCCGTTAATAATAAAAGTCCCACGATCGGTCATTAACGGAAAGTCGCCTAAATAAACTTCTTGTTCGATTTTCTTATCTAATTTGCGATTAACCAGCTTAGCGACCACGCGCAAAGGCGCTTCATAGCTGAGATTTTTTTGTTTACTGGTAACTTCATCAAATTTAGGCTCATCTAAGTAATATTTGCCGAAATAAAGCTCAAAATCGCGACCAATAAAATCACGAATTGGAGACACTTCCTCAAAAAGTTCACCCAAACCCTGCTCCATAAACCACTGGTAGGAATTTTTTTGCACCTCAATTAAGTCCGGAATAGGAAAAACCAATTTTCGCGGAGTGAATGACTTTCGGGTTTGTTTCTTGGAAGACATAGGATAAATTATCGAAATTATAATTATTTAGATAATATTTTTTGGCTTAGACAACAAAAATTCCTCCCATCACCTAGGACGCGAGTTAAAAGTTACAGTTTCAGTTAGTTGTTTGAAAAGATGAAGCCCACTATGTAATATTTATATTTGATAAAATGAAATGTTACTTGGGATAGCGGGAAATAAAAAAACTTTTCTCAGTTTTGTTTATAACTAATAAATATTATCAGTTTTCCACAACTTTGTCAAATGTTAATAAGTGAATTTGTCAATATAGACAAAATTTGACTAAATTTAGCTAATAAATTAAAAAGTGCAGAAACTTATCCACAGAATCATTGCCTTTCCTAAAATGATATATTTATTAAAGCAAGGACAAAAATTCCCTAGTTTAAAGCCTAATACTCTTAGGATTATTGTCTTAACCCAAGAATTATTGGCTCATGAAAGGACTTAGCACCTAGCCTAAATTTTAATAGACATGATTTTTGCCAATTCTTCTCTGACCACCTGACGATCATCCCAAGGGATTTTTTTGTTATTTTTAACCACGATCGCCTGCTCCGAGCCTTTGCCGGTAATTAAAACTAAATCATTTTTCCCAGCCAGACTTAAGGCTTTAGCAATCCCCTGGCGCCGATCCAAGAATTTAAAAAGGTTTTGATTTAATTTTTTGCCGGCCGACTTGGCTCCGGCCAGAACCTGATTGATAATTTCCGAAGGATCCTCGTCATACGGATCTTCGTTAGTGACAATTACAATATCGGCATTTTTACCGGCCAATTCACCCAAAATCGGCCGGCGAGCTTTATCTCGACCGCCACCGGTTGAACCCAACACGTGAATAATTTTACTTTTGGGAATATTTTTTACCGTTTCATACAAAGCGGCAACCGACTTAGGTTCAAAAGCATAATCAACAATAATTTTAAATGGCTGACCCTCATCAATAAATTCAAAATTGCCGGGCAGCTGAGGCAAAGACGACAAACCCTCAGCCATAGAATTCAAACTCAGACCCTGGCTTAACCCCACCGTCACGGCGGCCAAGGTATTATAAATATTGTGCTGGCCATATCGTTTAACCAAGAATGGCTGATGATCAATTTTAAACTCAATCCCCTCACCCGTCGCTTTGGCGTCTTCACCGCGGATGACTCTGACCTGATCGGTGGTTTTATCGCTTAAACCATAAACATACTTTTCTTGAGCCCAATTATTTAAAAAGGCTTGGGCATGCTCGTCATCAAAATTAATAATTATGCTTTTTTTAATTTTTTGATTGCCGATAATTTTTATTGATTCATTCTCCAATTTTTTAAAAAGTTTAAGTTTGGCGTTTTTATAATTTTCAAATCCGCCATGAGCTTCGATGTGTTCGGAATATAAATTAGTAAAAACTAAAATATCATAATTAATACTGAGATGGCGAAATTGTTCAATACCCTGCGAAGTGGTCTCAATTATGGCATACTGACAATTGGCTTTAACCATTTGCCGAATTAACTTTTGCAAAGCAAACCGACCGATCATGGTCATTTTCTTGTCATTCAGCCATTCTTTTTTGTCGACTTTAAATAAAATAGTGGAGCTGCAGCCAACGCGGTAACCGGCTTTTTCTAAAACTTTAGCAATTAGATAGGCCACGGTTGATTTACCCGATGTGCCAGTCACGCCGATTACAATTAATTTATCTGACGGATTGTGATAAATAAAATTAGCCAACAAAGCCAGCAAATAATGATAAAGCTTAAATATCGGTTTGGGAATAATTTTTTTGATTTTGTTTAACATAATTATGATTTGATTCTACCATTTTAGTTTTGCTCCGGCAAATTAAAAACACGCTAAAAAAACGTGCAAATTATTTTCTTCCCAGCGTAATTTATTTATTCTGGCCTAAAATTTTTAAGGCCGCGCGAACCCGCTGGCCGGTTTCAATAATCTCTTTATCAATTGAGCTTAAAGCTTTTTTAGCTTCCGCCGTACTGTAACCAAAACCGACTAAAGCTTCAAAGGCGTCGAGGTCGGAATTTGAGGCCGCTTCTCCTTTCTCGCCCTTTGGTCTCACGGTTAAGCTTTGAACCTTATCCTTTAAAGCTAAAATAATTTTTTCAGCCGTCTTTTGACCCAAGCCCGACATCTTAGTCAAAACACTTGAGTCATCTTCTAAAATTGCTTGCTGGACTTCACTCATGGTAGTTTTTTCTAAAATTCCGATGGCCGATTTCGGTCCGATGCCAGGCACTTCCAAAAGCAAAGTAAAAAAAGTTTTATCGGCCGGATTTAAAAATCCGTATAAATCCAAAGCGCGCTCTGAGACCGAGAGATATGTATAAACCGTCAATTGATCCCCTTCGGCCAATTGCCGTAAATTACTAGCCGGACTGTAAACCTTGTAGCCAACCCCGGCCACTTCAATAATAAAATAGGAATCTTTGCGTAATTCCGAGGTCTTATAAATAATTTGGCCTTTAAGCGAAGCGATCATGATTTTATTATAACTTAATTCCATTTTTTTTCAAAAATTTACTTGCTGGCCAAAGAGAATTATGATACTATTAGAGTATTAATAATAATTAAAATAAAACTATGCCTCCAGTTGAAAAATCCGCTTTCGCCCCCAAGTCAGCCAAGCCAATGAATATCTGGCTCATTGTCAGTATCATTTTGGCCGTGGCTCTCATCGGCGTAATCGGCTATTCCTTGTCCACCAAATTAGCCAAAGGGGATAAAGGAATGAAAATTGTTAAATCAGACGAAGCCGCCAACACTTTAATTGGTTTCGTTAATGAAGTTTACGGCGATCGCGTCGGGACAGTAGCCCTAAAAGGTGTAACCGAAAAAAATGGTTTATATGAAGTAACATTTTCCATGACCAGCAATGGTACCCCGACCGACCAGATTGTTTTTGTTACCAAGGATGCCAAGATATTTATTCCCCAAGTAATTGACATGGCTCAGATGCAAGAACAATATAAAGCTTATTTGCAGCAACAACAAGCGGCCGGTACCCAAAATACTAACACTGACGCTGCCGCTAATACAGCCGAACAACCGGCTCAACCGACTACTGCCGCCGCTCAATAAATAGAACAAGAAAATCATTAAAAATAGTCCCGCCTTGGCGGGACTATTTTTTTAAACTTCAAAGACATAACTGCTAGCTAAGCCCACGTCGACAAAAAAAGATTGATCCAGGCAGAGTAATATCAGTATTTACAACCCCATCTGATTGACAAGATCGTAAAAAAGCATTAACATTAAATTTCAAGACTTTCGTCTTGAGCTAGCGATAATTCGCTGAACTTGGCCATCAACTTGAATAGAACGGAGGTTAACGGCATCATGACCCAGAATCTTTTTGGCTTGCTAAACGTTTTAGATGAAACGGATCCGCTGGGTTTGTTTCTGGATGGTTTGCAAGAGGCGTTGTTGCACGAAAACGAAACTGACATCAACGCCGCACTCGCCGAACTAATCGGCCAACCGGCCGACAACGCTCAACTCTGGAATGAAATCCAGAAGCTTTGGGGTAATCCGCCTTGCATCAATACGGCCGCGGATGCCATTCATGGTCGAATTGACCAACAGCGAGCCCAAGCGCCCCAGGAATTCAGCAACCTCATTATTGAACTCGCCTCTCTTATGTCATTGTCAGTGGAAGAAGTTTGGCTGGCACTGGTGGCCATACTCAATCCGCCAGGTCAATACACGATAACGGAGGTCTGGCGGGCAACGCTTGAACGCTGGGGCCAGGATGGTTCGATTGATCCGAGCATTGTAGCTCGGGAAATTCAAAACCAAATGACCCAAGAAGTCGTTGCGGCCTGATGACCAAACGGTAATAGCCACCCTTGATACGACAAACGTTGACGGGGTGGTGTTTTTTTAATGAACAAACTGTAAATTTAAAAATTTGACAAAACCAATACAATAAAAGATGTTATCATAATTTATCAAGACTGGTGTCTTGGTTCAGCGAAAATTCGCTGATTTCAGTTAACCAAAACCAAACGAGGAATACGACATGACGATTCATGGTTTGCTTGGAGATTCAACGACAGAAAACCCGCTCGGCCAATTCCTGATTGGGTTATGCCAAACCTTTGGCGAAGCCCAAACTTGCGACGCAGTCATCGTGGCCGCATGCCGGAAGTACGACAATCCGGTCCATCCACCCACAGGGGAAAAACTGTGGGAGCGGATTTCCGACATTCCCGGAAACGCAGTCAGCAAGGTAGGCCAAGTCATCGGCGAATTGCCATGGCTTCGAGCCAGCCACGTGGCTGACACGCATGAACGCGGAGAATGCTGCCGGCAATTCGTCGGCGGCTGACCTGCCTTCCCCTAAAGCTTGGACTTAGGCGACACGCGCCTAGAAAAGACCAGGCTTTACCCGCCACCCCCGATACTTTGTTTGACGGGGTGGTAATTTTTTTTATAAAAAAACACCGGCACAAATTATGCCGGTGCCCTAAAAAAGTTAAATTACTTTTTTGACTTTTTGTTGCGGCTGACTCGAATTAATCCTGAGCAAGGAATAATTTCAATATTTTTCTTTTCCAATTCATCCAATAAATGATTAACGCCCAAAGAGTCGGAAGAGATGTGTCCGGCAATAACAACGTTAATATGATATTTATGGGCTTCGCGTTTTCTCTCTTCATCCATGTGCATGCCAATCACGGTACCAATGCCGGCTTGGGCCATTTTTTCATAAATACCAACCGCTCCCTCGGTGCCGCCGGTAATTTCGGTAACCACAATTTTACCGGCCGAATTTTCTTCGGTGCCGACAAAAATTTTTGGCCCGGCCTTACGTCTAATCGCCTCCTGGTATTCCGGCACGGTCTTTAATAAAGTAATAATTTCTCCCACAGTTTCCGGCTTGGCTTTTTTAATTAAATTCTCCAAAAAAGTGGCCGCCAAATTATCGCAAGGCGTGTGAATACAAATTAAACCAATACCCAAAAGCTTGGCCGCGTCCACGGTGCGATAATGATTAGTCGCGGAAACGCCGCGCGCGACTTCCGAGATTCTTTCTTTGGTTAATGCCTCCGCGATATTAATCGGCACGCCGTATTGCGCTAAGACTTCAGCTTGCAAATGCATAACATCGCCCAAGTCAGCCAAAGCTGAGCCCAGCGGATGATGAGCGATAACTAAATCAACACCCATTTGCTTAGCGATAATCAATTCCGCCGGCTGAATATCAATACCAACCATGATTTTTTTTACTTCTTTTTTCGTGTCATGCAAAATCCGGCTGTCGGCAAAAGGATTAACCAGGCGTTCCTCATCAAATTCTTTCTTTTTCTCACCGGAAAGTTTATCAAATCTTTCTTTGGCTTTTTTTAAATTTTTTTTGACTTTTGCCTCCCCCCGTAAATCGTTTTGGATACCCAGCTTAACGGCCAGGTCGTAAATTTGTTGGATGTTCATAATATTTTTTAATTAATTCTTCTTAATCCCAACCTTACCGCCACCGATGTCTTTCATATTCTCCAACTCACCTTGTTCAATTTTATCCGCCAAAGTCGCTTTTTTAATTTCTTCCGTGAGCTGAGAAAATACTTCGTCTAAACCTTGCTGAAAAATTATTACTTTATCGGAAATTGTCAGACCGGCTTCTTTGCGCAATTGATTAATTTGTCTGATAATTTCTCTAGCCATACCTTCTTGTTTTAATTCTTCCGTTAATTCCGTGTCCAATTTTTCTTCGGCCGCAAATTTTACTTCTTTAACGTTTAATTCATCTTTAATTAACTCAAGCAAAGCATCATCCAATTTTTTGGCCAGATTTGTCTGATAGCTCGTTAGCGGCTGACGAATTTTTATACCTGCCCCGGCTCGTGCGGCCAAACCCTTTTCTACAATCTGGCGGGTCAAATTCATTTCATTTAATAAATTTTGATCAATTAATTTTTTATTGGCTTGGGGCCAAGCCTCAAGATGAACCGATTCGGCCTGTCCGCCAATTTTTAAATAAATATTTTCCGCCAGAAAAGGGACAAACGGCGCACAGACTTTGGCCAATTCTTGCAAAACATAACCCAGAGTTTCAACTCCGGTGTCATCGCCGGCCTTAAACCGGTCGCGGGAGCGGCGCAGATACCACGTGGAGAGTTCGTCGATAAACCCCTGAATTGGCCGCGCGCTGCCGACCAAATCATAATTATTCATGTTTTTTGTTACCTCCAAAATCAACTGGTTCAATTTAGCCACAATCCATTGATCCAAAATATTTTCTGATTTTGGTTTGGCAATTTGGCCTTGATTGCCCGCCGCTTGGTACATGAGATAAAAACTCAAAACATTACCGGAAAGCATCACCACTTTCTGCAACGCTTCTTTGACGCCGTCTTCAGAAAAATTCAAATTCTCCGCTTCCATAACCGGCGCGGTTAATAAGTAATAGCGCAGAGCATCGGCTCCGTATTTATCAACAATCAAATCTGGATCCGGATAATTTTTTAATCGCTTGGACATTTTCTGTCCATTGGCGGCCAAAACGATCCCATTGGCAATAACATTATTAAACGCCGGCTTATTAAATAAAGCCGTAGATAAAACCATCAGCGTATAAAACCAGCCGCGAGTTTGATCAATACCCTCGGCAATAAACTCCGCCGGAAAATTTTGGTCAAACCATTTTTTATTTTCAAACGGATAATGAATTTGGGCATAAGGCATAGAGCCGGATTCAAACCAACAGTCCAAAACATCGGGAATGCGTTTGGCTTCTTGACCGCATTTTTTGCATTTGAATTTAATTTCATCCACCACGTGCTTGTGCAGATCCTCAACTTTTTGCCCGCTTAATTTTTCCAATTCCTCAATGCTGCCCACCGCGAAAACTTCACCGCAATCACATTTCCAAACCGGAAGCGGCGCGCCCCAATAACGCTGGCGGGAAATCGCCCAGTCAGTCGCCCCTTCCAGCCATTTGCCGAAGCGGCCTTCTTTGATATGTTCCGGCGTCCAATGAATTTTTTTATTATTTTTGACCAAATCTTTTTTAATAGCCGTAACTTTTACAAACCAGGAAGAAGTGGCGTAATTCAGCAACGGGGTGTCGCAACGCCAACAATGCGGATAGCTGTGGTTATATTCCTGCGTTGCCCAAATCAATCCGGCCTGTTTTTTATCTTCAACCAATCTGGCGGTAGCATCTTTTACGTAAAGGCCGGCATAACCATTGGCCATATCTTTAAATTTGCCATTAATGCCAACGTCGGTTAAAACCGGCAAACCCAGTTTAATGGCCGAATTTAAGTCAACCTCGCCATAGGCGCCATTAATGGTAACGACTCCGGTTCCTTCAGTGGTTTCCACATAATCAGTGGCAAAAACATGATAAACATTTTTATTGTTTTTTACTTCGGGCAATGTTTTATAAAAATCAAAAACCGGTTCGTATTTTAATCCCACTAAATTTTTCCCGGGCAACTCCTCAATAATTTCGTAGTGATCAATTCCGGCCATGACTTTTTCCAACTGGTCTTTGACAAAAATTATATACTCATTGCCCACTTTGGCTTTCAGATAAGTAAAATTGGCGCCCACGGCCAAACCCATGACCGAAACCGTGCTCCAGGGCACCGTCGTCCAAGCCAAAAGATAAGTGTTTTCAATATCCGAAAGCAAACCATTATTTTCTACAATTTTGAACTTCCAAGTTACGGTTAAATCTTTAACGTCTTTATAACCCTGAGTAACCTCAAAATTGGACAAAGTCGTTTCACAGCGCGGACAAATATGCATTGATTTATAGCCCTCATAAATCAAACCTTTATCATACAAAGTTTTAAACACCCACCAAATTGATTCCATATAGTGCGGATCCATGGTTTTGTAGTCATCTTCCATGTCCACCCAACGGCCAATACGGGGAATAAATTTTTTCCAGACATCAGCATAACGCATCACGCTTAATTTGCAGGCTTCATTAAAGCCGCACACGCCGATTTCTTCTTCAATTTGTTTTTTGGAAGTGATATTTTGTTCTTTTTCAATGAGGTTTTCCACGGGCAAACCATGGCAATCCCAGCCCCAGCGGCGGGCGACATGATAACCATTCATGGTCCAAAAACGCGGCACCGCGTCTTTCATTAAGGAGGCCACGATGTGACCATAGTGCGGCGTGCCGGTGGCAAACGGCGGACCATCATAAAAAACATAATCTCCCTTTGGACTTTTTTTATTCAAAGATTTTTCGAATATCTGGTTTTGTTGCCAGTAGACCAAAATTTCTTTTTCTCGATTAACAATAGGATTTTCCATATTAAAAGTAATTTATTTAAGACAAGACAGACTAAAGTCTGTCCAAACTTGATTATATTTTACTTAAAATCAACCAATAAGTCAATTATACTTTTGACCTAAAATAAATAAAAAAACGCCGTCTGCGGCGTAATTAAAATTTAACAGGTTAGAAAACGCGGTCTTTGCCCACGATCACTTTCAATTTTTTGGCCGCGATTTCGATTTGCACCGGCGGTTTTAAAACTCTTTGGCCGTCAGTCGTAACGGTTACGGAATCTTTACTTTTAATTTCCAATCTTTTGAAAGGAATAATGCTGTCTTGAAGCGAACCGGCTTTTTTAAAAAAACCAAACGTCCTGGCCGCCTGGGGCTGGATAAATAATTCCAGGCTGCCATCCTGAGGATTAAAGTATGATTTGCCCAAAGTATTGCCGGCAAAAGATGGTTTTAAATTACAAATACTAATTTCGTTTTTGGCTTGAGGAATAATTTGAAACTGATTTTCACATTCAATGACCAACCGGCCGGATGAGACTTTTAAATTCGAAATAAAATAAGTATCATTGGCTTTGCCCAAATCCATTTTTTCAATAATGCGCGAAGCTAAAATATTACAAGCTTCATGGGCTGAACCAATACCCAAGGCATTGGCAATCTTTTGATCAGACCCGATGGGAATAATGCCTAAAGTCGCCTCGTGCGTGGCAATGGCATTAATAATTTGCGCCACGGTTTTATCGTTACCCACGGCCACAACCGTATGGATGCCGTTTTTTATCTCATCATTTACCAGCTGAACCAAATTACGCAAAGGTGAGAGACGAAAAATTTTTCCGCCAATACCCAAATCCGTCAGTCGCGTTTCAATGCGCGCCAACTGGTTAGCATAGCTCTTGCCATTCAAAAAATGGTCGTAAAGATAAAGATACATAGGCCGGATTATTTCGGAAAGATTTAGACTAACTGATCGCTTTCACCGATTCGATCCTTATGTTTGCCTTTATCTTGACGAGAGAACTCATCAATCTTTTCAAATTTGGATTTCTTTTCTTCGCCGGCGCTGCACTTACCCTGAACCACCGCGCCCTGCGCGATGACAATGGTTTTAGTTTTAATATCACCAAAAACCTTAGCCGAGCCATCGAGCTCCAAACTTTCTCGGATAGTAATATTACCCTGAACCTCACCGGCAATTACGGCGTTAGCCGCGCTGATTTCGGCAAATATTTTCGCGTCTTTACCGACGCGTAAATTTTTTTCAGTTTTAATACTCCCTGAAACAGTCCCTTCAATAACAATATCGCCATTAGCCACAAAATTACCTTCAACTTGCACGGACAAACCAATGATTGTTTCGACTTCGTTTTCGCTGCCTTGTTTGAACATATTTTTTGTTCAGTTAGTTTATAAAAAATATTTTTCTACCTTAATTCTAATAACTTTTAGCCTGACTGTCAATTTATGATTTAGGCCTAGACTTTACCCTTGCCAAAATAATAAAAGTATGTTATTGTCTAGAGGTTAATAATATTATCTTTATATTATGCCCATAAAAAAAGCAGCCATTAAAGATTTGCGTCAAAATGAAAAACGCGCTAAACACAATCGTAAAATCGTCAGCGACATTGATGCTTTATTGAAAAATGTTCGCCACGCTATTGTAAAAAAAGACGAGACCAAAGCCAAAGAATGGCTACAGCAAGCCATGAAAAAAATTGACAAGGCGACTCAGAAAAAAGTTTTGAAAAAAAATACCGCCGCCAGAAAAAAATCTCGTTTATTTAAAGCCGTCAATGCTTTAAAAAAATAAAAAGCCGTCGTGCGGGACAGTTTTTTATTTTAATGAAATATTATTTAGAATTCAAATCAATAAAAAATACTATGGTCGGCCATAGTATTTTTTATTGATTAACTTTTGGCGATTAGCAAATCAAATAAAACTTCCGGACTAGCCTGGCTGGTTTTAAGCCGATAGTCAATTTGCAAAAGGCTTTGGTAAGTTTTTTTCAAAGCCGACAGAGAATAATTTTTGACTTGAGCCGCGGTTTTTTTAACCACAAACGGATGCAAGCCTAGCTGATATTGCAACCGAGCCGGATTATAACCGGCGCCGTTTATTTCCATAAAACTTTTGACTAAAAGCAAATTTTTGAATTGCCAGGTCATTTTTGATAATAGTTCAAGAGGCGAGGTACCGGCTCGCAATTGATCGGAAATCAATTTTAAAGCCAGGGTTTTGTTTTTAGCCCCCAAGGCATCGGTTAGTTTAAAAATATCTTCTTCCAATTTTGATTGCAGTAAAAGCTGGACATCGGCCGCTTCAATTTCTCGGCCGCGGGCATAAGCTAAAAGTTTTTCTATCTCGGAATTCAACTGCCACAAATCATTACCCACCATATCCGCCAATAAATTCAAAGCGGCCGGTTTAATTTTACCGCCGCGCTTGCTAATCTGATCTTTGGCCCACGCCCCAATACCTGATTGTTCCAGCAAACCAAACTCCTGGGCAAATTTTTCTTTGGCCAAAAAGGCAAAAAGCGCGCCACCGGTCTTGGCACTTTTGCTTTTTGATCTTTTTTCCTTGCCGGCAAAGCTTAGGCTTTCCCAAAATATAATAATTACCTGAGCCGGGTCGTTTTTTTCCAAAATTTCCAAAATTTCATTGGGAATTTTTTGGCCGCGATTTTTGCTCAACAAGTCTTCTACGATTACCAAACGCTTTTTGGCCAAAAACGGAAAAGTGTTAATCGCCTTTTCAAAATCAGCTACCACCAATTTAGACCCATCCAAGGTTTCAATATTCAAAGACGATCGGTCAATCTCACGGACAAATTTATCTTTTAGCTCTTTTAATTTCAGGCGGGAACGAAAAGTGTCCTGGCCGTATAAAAAAATAATCATAAATAATTGGATCAAATAAAAATTAGCGGTTGAATCGCGCAGGGTTATTTTAACAAAATTTTTGAGTAAAAAGAAGAGCGCCTTTTCCTCCAAAAAAGGCGCTCAATAAATTGCGACGTAGCCAGGTCAGGCGACCTTGGCTACATACACGTAGTTTCCATTGGAAAGCACGTTGGCGTGAGCCCATTTGCCGTCGTCATCATTTTGACGAAGTAGAGAACATTCGGGCAGACCCGCCAGTAATTCCACCATAATCTTGTCATGGCGGATCTTAGTCGGTGGCACGTTCGGGCTCGAAAGCGACCCGTTGAATACCGCTGTCCTGAATTCCGGTAGGTACCAAGGACAGGCCGGCATGGCAGAGGCTTTCTCCAAGTTTTGATAATAGCAGAACCCTGATTGGGTCCAACTAACATCATTACCCTCGCACTCGAGAAACTTTCGTGGAACCGTGAACCTGGACTCCAAAAGCCGAAGACGCCTGGCCACTTGGTCCAGGTCTACCCGCCACTTGCCGATAACCGTCTTGTCGGTGGCAGACTTGAGCTGGAACATGGTTCCGCAGAATACCTGGCAATGCCCGTTACTGCGATGGACAACCACGAGATCGTAGTGCCGGTACCGACTGGCTTTAGCTGCCGAAAAAGCATCGGAACGTAACTCCAGCACCCGCACCGTCCGGCCGAGCAGCCCGGGCAGACCTTCATTGGATTTCCAAAAGAAAGTCTTTTTGGCTTCCTCGGCCCCCTTGACGTCGTCCAGGGCTTGCTTCCAATCCCAGACTAGGGCTAAAATAGCCTTTCGCGCCTCGTCGTTAAACCATGGCGCGCGCTCAGGAGCGAATTCCGCCACCCCGAGCTTAATCTCTTCGAGACTGAAAACCCTGTCAAGCGCGACATTAGCTTGTGCGCGCTTGAAAACTCCACAGAAT
>JBAYMO010000029.1:0-14299 GCA_041663485.1 Candidatus Buchananbacteria bacterium
AGATAATATCGGTTCAAGATTCTCCGTGGCCGTGGGTTTGGCTATGCGAGATATTGAGTAATTAATTATTTTCTATGCCGGATATTAATTTGCTGCCTGATGATTTAAGGCAAAAAGAAAACCGGGAGATTAATTCGACTAATAAAAAACCGTCGAAAGGTTTTGATATTAAATATTCTGAACCGGTCAAGGAAAAACCGATAAAGATGGAAAAACCTTCATGGTGGTCGCGTTTTTTCGACAAAAAAAAGAAAAAAAATTCTGCTCAAAAGCCCTTGCCCTCTGAACCATCAAAAAATGGTTTTAGAATTGATGAAAAATCAGTTAAGCCTCAAGCTCTAGAAATTAAAAATGACACGTTTTTGTCGGCTGGACCGCCAAAAATTAAGAGCGTGGAATTTAAACCTGAGGTTAAAGAAGGGATGGATTTTAATTTCAAAACATTGTCTGGCGGCAAAAAAGAAGATAAGAAACCCGAATTGTCTAAAATTAATTTACCACCCGTTAAATTAATTGAAAAAAAACCAAAAAGGAAATTTAGTTTTAGCCGGTTATTCGGTTTGAAGGCCAAGGCGCCAACTATAAAATCTTTGAAAGTCGCAGCTGACGATTCCAAATCAGGTAAGACCAAGCCGGCCAAGGAAGAAAAAATGATGTTTTTGGATGTTAATTTAATTCCTCAGGAATTAGCCAAGCACCAGGAACTTGATTTTTCCAAGAAAGCCTTGGTTTTTTTTGGCTTTGGATTTTTAGCTTTACTGGGCGTGGCTTTTGCCTATTTGGGGCTAACTTGGTATCAAATTATAGTGGCCAGGCAGATTCAAACCGTTAAAGACGATATTATTTTATTGGATTCGCAAATTTCGCAGTACAAAGATGATGAAATTTCCGCTCAGCAGTTGCAGCAGAATTTAAAAATTATCAATGAACTTTTGAATAGCCATATCTACTGGACAAAATTCTTTTCTTTGCTGGAAAAGTATACCGCCAGTGATGTTTATTACACTAATTTTTCCATGGCTGGTCAGGAGAAATTAGTCATTACCGCCATGGGTCAGGACTATACTTCGGCGGCCAGACAGCTTTTAGCTTTCAAGCAGGCGACGGATTTTGTTAAAAGCGTTCGCATCGATTCGGCGGCGGCCGTAGTCGATCAGTCAGGAAAATATAATGGCGTAACGTTTAATATAAATTTAGAATTTTTACCTTCGGTTTTTTCCAATCCAATAAAATAATATGGCGGATAAAAAAGAAGAAAAATTAAGTTCAAAGTCAAAATTGCTGCTGACTTTTATTAATTACAACACGTTGCTGACGGTTGGCTTGGTGGTTTTAATTTTTGTTTTGGCCTATTTTATCGTCTTAAAACCGAAATATCAAGCCATTGCGGCCAATAGTAATGACAATATTACTTATTTACAATCGGAAAAAAATAAGCGTCAAAGCTATTTGACCCAGCTTAAGGATATTTCTTCAAGATTTCATCAGATTAACCAAGAAGAAATCAGCCGATTAAAAATCACTTTGCCAAATAATTCTGATATCGCCGGACTCTTTGTGCAATTTCAGGAATTAGCGACTCAGAACAAGCTGGCTTTATCGAATATTAGTTTCAGCGAGACGGCGCCGGCTCAGACGGAGAATTCAGAGAGCGCTGGAACTGACCAAATATTAACTCGGGTCAAAAAACTTAATGTCAGCTTAAATTTAGTCGGTACCGGTCAGGGCAGCTATGGAGAATTGAAGAATTTTTTGGCGGCCTTGGAGAATAATTTAAGGTTGTTTGATATTCAAGCCGTCTATTTTACTCCCAATTCGCCAAATTATGCGATCAATCTTATTACCTACTACCTAAGTCAATAGGCTCTACTATATGTTGATGCAAAAAAAACTTAGCAAAAGCCGTTTGATTATTTATATCGTAATAATCACTGTTTTGGTTTTAGGCAGCCTCTATTTGCTCTACGAGAGTTTTATTGCCGGCATGTTTGTTGTTCCCAGTGAACCATCTGATTCCATGGAATCTCCGGTGGAAAATTTAACCGTACCGTCAAGCGAATTAATGTTTACGGATGATTTTATTCATCGCGCGCCTTATCAAAATTTAAAGATGGCCAGTGACAAGCCGTTGGTGATTAATCAGCTGGGCCGGTCGAATCCATTTTCACCCATCAATTATAATTCCGTATCAACTTCTACTAAACCTTAAAACTAATGACGGCTCAAGATCAACAAATTTTAGATCAGCTTATTGCCAACAAATTTTTGACCGCCGAGGCGGCCGAAGATTTGAAAAAGCAAACTGGCCGGGGAAAATCCGGACTTGATGATTTATTGCTTAAAAATAATTTGGTTAACAGTGAGCAGTTGGCGGAAGTAAAAAGCAAAATTTTAAATTTTGGTTACATTGATTTGCGAGGTAAGCAAGTCAATAAGGCGGTTTTGAATTTGATTCCTCAGGAAGTGGCGGAAAATTACAAAATGGTGGCCTTTGATAAGGTGGAAAATAATTTGTCGGTTGGTTTGGTTGATCCGCAAAATTTTAAGGCCGTGGAAGCGGTTGAATTTTTATCTCAAAAATCAAATTTAGAAGCAAAATTTTTTGTTATTTCCCCAGAAAGTTTTAAAGCGGTTTTTGATCAATATCAAATTTTAGCCGAGGAAGCCAAAGAAGCGTTAGAGGGTATGTCGGAAACGGTCATTACCGGCGCGGCCAAATCGGAAGACATGGAAAAAATGGAAGCGGTAATCAAAAGCGCGCCGATTTCTAAAATGGTCTTGGTAATTATTCGTCACGCCTTAGCTGGCCGCGCCTCCGATATTCATATTGAACCAACCCTCAAAGACAGTAAAGTCCGTTATCGCATTGATGGCATCCTAAGAACTTCATTAATTCTGCCGAAGTATACTCATGCGGCGATTGTGGCCAGAATCAAAGTTTTGGCAAATTTGAAACTGGATGAGACCAGAAAACCTCAGGATGGTAGAATTCGTTTGACTATTGAAGGCAAAGAAGTTGATTTTCGCGTTTCGACCTTGCCGCTTTTCGAAGGAGAAAAAGTGGTTTTAAGAATTTTAGAAACCGGCGAGCAGGTACCGGCTTTGGCAACTTTGGGCTTTAATCCGATTCATATTGAAATGGTGGAGAAGGCGATTAAACGGCCACATGGTCTCACACTTTTGACTGGTCCGACCGGATCAGGCAAAACCAGCACTCTTTATACGATTTTAACCATGCTTAATCAAGAGGGATCCAATATTGTTACCCTGGAAGACCCCATTGAATATTACATCAATGGTGTTAATCAGTCCCAAATCAATCCGGAAATTGGTTACTCCTTTGCCACGGGTTTACGAGCGATTTTGCGCCAAGATCCGAACATTGTTATGGTGGGCGAAATTCGTGATAGGGAAACCACGGAATTAGTGGTTCATGCCAGTTTGACCGGTCACATGATTTTATCAACTTTGCATACTAATAGCGCAGTGGGTGCGATTCCCCGGCTGATTGATTTGGGCGCGGAACCGTTTTTATTGTCCTCGGTTTTAAATTTGGTTATTGCTCAGCGTTTGGCGCGCAAGATTTGTCCGGATTGCATCAAAGAAACTACGATTCCGGCGCCGCTTTTGGCCAGAGTTAAGGAACAATTAACGGCTATTCCGGAAAAATATTTGACTGGAATAAATTTAAAGAAATTAGTTTTTTATAAAGGTGAAGGCTGCGCGCGATGCGGTGGCATCGGTTACCAGGGTCGAACGGCGGTGGTAGAAATTATTATTGTTGACAGTGAAATTAGCGAATTAATCAGTGGCGGTTTTAAAAATTCCTCGGCGTTCAATCAGGCTTTGAAAAAACAAGATTATATCACCTTGACCCAAGACTGTTTGGTTAAGGCGCTACAGGGGGCTACGACCTTGGACGAAGTGATGCGGGTAGCTCAATTGTAATTTATTTATTAAATTAGATTAATAAACTCATATTCTATGGCGACAAAAAAATTGATTTTACTCGTCGAAGATGACGAATTTTTGGCCGAACTCTACGGCACGAAGCTCGGTTTGGAGGGGTACGAAGTCGCTTTAGCCGCTGATGGAGAAAAGGGGCTGAAGATGATAAAAGAAAAGAAGCCTGATTTGGTTTTGCTTGATATTATTTTGCCCAAGATGGATGGTTTCGAAATTTTGAAAGCCATTAAGGATGATAAAAATATCAAGAATTTACCCGTTATTCTTTTGACCAATCTGAGTCAAAAGGATGAAGTGAAAAAAGGTTTGGTTCTGGGCGCCAAAGATTATTTGATCAAAGCCCATTTTATGCCTTCGGAAGTGGTGAAAAAAATTAAAGAACTATTGGGAGAATAATTTTTATCAACTATTCAGTCAAATACGTTTTTGTCTAGAATAAAATAAGAAGTCACTTTGATGCTAGCCGGAAAAAGCGTAGGAAAATATTATGCCTTACTTTCGTTATAAAGCGACCAACCAAGACAATCAAAATATTGAAGGAATGATTCAGGCCGCTTCGGCCGAAGTGGCGGCTGAGCTTTTAGAAGACCGAAATTATACCATTCTTTCTTTAACCGAAGAAAAAAGAAGTTTAATCGGCCAGTCCCTAAAAATTTTTAATCGGGTTAAATCAAAGGATCTAGTAATTTTTTCTCGACAGCTTTCTGTGATTATTTCGGCAACCATTCCTTTGGTTCAGGGTTTGAAAATTTTGGTTAATCAAACTGAAAGTAAAGTGTTGAAATCAATTATTTCGGAAATTGGTGATGATGTCGAGGGAGGCGCCACGCTTTCGGCCGCTTTGAGCCGCCATCCTGAAGTTTTCAGCAATTTTTTTATTAATATTATTCGCGCTGGTGAGACTTCGGGTAAGTTGGACGAAGTTTTGCAGTATCTGGCGGATCAGCAAGAAAAAGATTACGATTTGTCTTCAAAAATTCGCGGGGCCATGATCTACCCGATTTTTATTGTGGCCGGCTTGTTCGTCGTTGGCGCGGTAATGATGGTTTCCGTGCTGCCCAAATTAACCGCGGTCTTGATTGAATCGGGTACGGCTCTGCCTTTGACGACGCGAATTCTTATTGCCACTTCCAATTTTTTATCCAGCTATTATTTGGGTTTAATTGTGGTGGGTGTCTTGCTGATTGTCGGTTTTCGTTTCGCCCTATCAACTGAATCCGGGCGGAGAATTTGGGATATGCTGATTCTGAAAGTGCCGATTTTTGGTCCGTTGAATCAGGAGATTGTGATTGTGCGCTTTGCCCGCAGTCTAAATACTTTAATGACCGGTGGTGTGGCTTTAACTAAAAGTTTGGAAGTGGTTTCGGAAGTGGTCGGCAATACGATTTACAAAGAAATTATTCAAGAAACTTCCGACGAAGTTGAAGACGGTAATCCGATCGCCACCGCCTTGCTTAAAAGCAGTTATGTCCCGCCGATGGTTTCTCAGATGCTTAATTTGGGAGAAAAAACCGGACGACTCGAAGAGATCCTGGACAAAATCGCGAATTTTTATACGCGCGAGGTAGATAATAAAGTTACCAATTTAGTATCTTTGCTTGAACCGGTCATTATGATTTTGCTTGGCGTGGCCGTAGGCGGATTGGTCGCCGCGATATTGCTACCCATGTATAATTTAGCTTTAAACATGTAATAAAAAATTATGATTAATCGTCGTGGTTTTACCCTGGTGGAATTATTGGTGGTCATTGCCATTATCGGAATTTTAGCCACCCTCTCTACGGTTTCTTTAAATGTCGCTCGGGTTAAATCCCGGGATGCTCGGCGTCTTTCAGACGTCTCGCAGTTGCAGCTGGCTCTTTATCTTTACTTCGACGATCACAATGAATTTCCCATTGCGGACATGGATACGCAGCATGCCGTGGCTAATTGGCCGATTGTTAACGACGGTTTAAATGGTACTTCGGGCGGCCGAGTTTATATGCGTTCCGTACCTAAGGATCCTTCGAACAAAGACCCATATGTTTACGGCTACAACAGTAACGGCAGTGAATTTTTAATTACTTTCAATCTCGAAGAAGGCGGCGCTCGGGAAGTTTTGGGTTTTTAAAAAGTTTTTTTAAATCTTTTTTTGTGGTATAATTATTAATAATAAAAAATATTGGATTGATTCAAATTATGTCAGTCCGACCTTGAAAGGGGGTGAAAGAAATGAATAAAAAATTAAGAGGTTTTACCTTGATTGAGTTGTTGGTGGTTATTGCTATTATTGGTATTTTATCAACTTTAGCGGTGGTGGCTTTGAATTCTGCCCGTCAAAAGGCCAGAGACGCCAAGCGCGTAGCTGATATTAAACAGGTTCAAACTGCTTTGGAATTACTTTATAATGATGCCAATGGTTATCCGGCGGCTACGGCCGGTATTGTTTTAGGTGAGACGGCCACTAAGGTTTTATGCAAGGGCGCTTCATTGACTGCCGGCGGCTTCACTTCAGCCGGTGGTTGTGGTACTGCCGCGACGACTTATATGGGTTCAGTGCCAGCCAATCCAACACCAGGATCCGGAGCCTATACTTACACCAGCAGTGACACTAACGCCTACAATTTAACTTTTATCTTGGAAACTCAGGTTGGTACTTTGCTACCCAATACAGTATTAACGGCTAACCAGGATGGTATTCAATAATTTTGCATACTGTTGAGCTCAACAAAGAAGAGGCGATGCTAATCGGCCTCTTTTTTGTTTTAGTTCGCTCGTTTTTTTAAAAAAATAGTGCTATAATATTTTTATGAAAATAGAATTATTAAGGAGATTTTGGCCGGTTTTTGCCATATTTTTGTTGGTTTTTTTATTTTTTTTGCCAAATTTGGTTAATCAAAGTTTTTTTTATGCCGGGGACTTTTCCGGGAGTGATTTAACGGAATTAAATTTGCCCCTACGGTATTTGTCCGCGCAGTCTTTGGCTCAAGCCAAATTTCCGCTTTGGACGCAATTGCTTTCTGACGGTTTTCCTTTGTTGGCTGAGGGTCAGGCCGGAGTTTTTTATCCCTTGAATTTAATTTTTGTTTTTTTGCCTTTCGGCCCGGCCGTTAATTTTGATTTATTTATCAACTTTTTTTTGGCGGCAATTTTTACCTACGCCTATTGCCGAATTTTAAAAATCAGCCGGGCCGGTTCGTTTTTGGCTGCCTTGGCTTTTGCTTTTAGCGGTTTTTTTATTTTTCGCATTAAACATCTGAATTTAATCAATGCCGCTATTTGGCTGCCCTTACAATTTTATTTAATAGAAAAATATTTTGCCGCGAAAAACAAAAATAATTGGCTGGTGGGTTTAGGTCTGGTTTTTGTCATCCAATTTTTCGCGGGGCATCCGCAAATTAGCTATATTTGCATTTTATCGTGTTTTATTTATTTTTTACTCAAAATTATTTTTTTGACGGGTAAATTTAAACTGATTAATTTTTTAGATATAATCAAAAAAATATTGTTGCCCTGGGCGGTATTGGGGGTTATCGTTTTTGGTTTGGGGGCGATCCAATTTTTACCAACCTGGGAGCTTAGCCGCTTGTCAGATCGCAGCCAGTGGCTGGGCTATGAAGCTTCAACGATCAATTTGTTTCCGCCGAAATATTTGGCGACCGTAATTAATCCCTATCTATTCGCCAATCCCGCCAAAGGGATGGTGGAGCAGCAGTATTCATTTTGTATCTTTTGGGAGAATAGTTTTTATGCCGGATGTTTAACCTTGATTTTAGCAGTGGCGGCTGTGATATTTTTAAGAAAAAATAAATTGGAAATTAAAATTTTTCTAATTCTTTTGCTGTTTTCTTTATTTTTTATTTTAGGCAAGTATAATTGGTTTTATGCTTGGGCTTGGATTTTATTGCCTGGGCTTAAAGTGTTTCGTTTTCCCCAAAGATTTTTGCTTTTGGCTATTTTAGTTTTGACTTGTTTAGGTGGTTTGGGGTTTGACTACATATTAAGCAGATTAAAAATTTTAAAGGAAAAATTCAAATATCTTAACCGATCGAAATCACTTTTTTGGGGCGTACCGGCAATTATGATTTTGGTTTTGATTCTGGAGCTTTATTTAACCGCGGTCAATTATCTGGGCGCTATGCCTTATCAATATTTTTCTCCGGGGTCTACTGTTAAATATTTACAGCAAGACAAAAGCATTTTTCGTTATCAAAGCATTCAATGGTCGGGCTCTTGGTCGGAGGCCAATCTTTTGTCCGGTGGCTGGTTGGATCGATTGACCCTGATCAATGAACATAAAGAATTGATTCAGCCTAACTTGAATGTATTTTATAATTTGTCCCAAGCTGACGATCGAGCTTGGCAGGAGGGCGGTCAGCTTGAAAGTCATTTGGCCAGTCTTTGGCGCCGGGGGAACCAGGAAATAACGGTACAAAATGACGGGCATTATTTGAAAGTTACAGACAATTATTTAAAAATGGCCGGAATGCAAAATATTAAATATCTATTGTCTTTTTATGAATTAAAAAATGATAACCTGAATCTGGTTAAAGAAGTGAAACAAACTTTTTTGCCCGGGCTCAAAATTTACCAAAATGGTTTTGTTCAGCCGCGGGCGTATGTTGTTTTTAAAGCTAAAGTGGAAAAAAAGATCAATTTAGCCAACGAGAGGCTGGTTCGAGGCCTGATTGATTTTGACCAAGAAATTTTGTTAGACGACGGCAAAGATCTATTGCCGTCGGAGCATGAGGTCGTTTCCAGCCAAACTCAGATAAAAAATTTATCTTCAGATGAAATTGAAATTAAGACCCAATTGTCGCAGCCAGGCTATTTATTTTTAAGCCAAACTCTTTATCCGGGTTGGCAAGCCGAAGTGGATGGCCGGCCATCGGAAATTATTCGAGCCAATTCCGCGTTTTCGGTCGTGGCCTTAACGGCCGGTAGCCACGAAGTAATTTTTAAATTCCGGCCAAAAAGTTTTTTTTGGGGCGCGATTATTTCTTTGGTTACGTTAATCGTCTTGCTTGGATATTTTGTTGTGGCTTTAATTTATTGGTTTAAAGCAAAAAGATCTTCGAGCTAGCTCTAAATTTATGTTGAAAAAATTTCTCTCCAAAAAAATCCGTTTAAATTATTTGTTGTTTTGCCTAATCTTTTTGGTTATTGGCACGGTTTATTTATTCACCTTGGCGCCGTCAATTAACAAAGAAGATACGGGTGAATTGGTATCGGCCGCTTATACTTTAGGCATTGCTCATCCTTCCGGTTACCCGCTCTGGGTGATTATTGGTCATCTTTTTACCTTTTTGCCCGTGGGGATGATCGCCTGGAAAATAAATTTGGTCTCGGCGGTTTTTGGTTCTTTAACTTGCGCCGTATTATATTTGATCATTGAAAAACTTACAAAGAATAAATTAATTTCATTAATTTGCGCTTTAATTTTGGCTTTTAGTCAGACTTTTTGGTCGCAATGCTTGATTGCGAAATTTTATCCGCTAAATTCATTTTTTGTCGCTTGTCTAATTTATATTCTTTGCTGTTGGCGGGAAAAAAGACAGGATAAATATTTGTATTGGTTCTCAATCTTGTATGGGTTGTCGTTAACTAACCATACTATGTCCATACTTTTAGCGCCGATTTACGCTACTTTTATTATTTTGGTAGATAAAAGTATCCTGAAAAATCCGGTCAAAATATTAAAAATGTTTTCTTTATTTTTGTTGGGTTTGTCGGTTTATTTATACCTTTTCTGGCGCGGCGGTAGTCAAGACGCGTTTGTTTGGGCGCCGGTGACTAATTGGCAGGAATTTTGGTATACGATTTCGCGCAAACAATATGGGGATTTTGCCCCATTTGCTTCGGAGTTGGGCAAGATTGGTTTGACCATTTCTTTTATCGCCGGCTTGAGTTACCAGTTTTTTCTGCCTACTTTATTCTTGGCAATCTTTGGTATCGGCCTGGCTTGGAAAAAGGGCAAGGAATATTTGATTTTGACGGCCGGCATTTTTTTGCTTAATAGTCTAGGAATTATTTATCTCAGAAGCTTTGGTTGGGGAGAAATGATTGATTATGTTTATCGGGTTTATTATTTGCCGGCTTATTTGGTTTTAATGATCTGGTTGGGTTTGGCTTTAGCTTACGCGTATGATTTTTTTCTCAAGACTTTGGCTGACAGAAAAAAATTATTAGCTGTCATTAAAATATTTTTTTATTTGACGCTGATTTCTTTACCGGTTAATTTTTTGCTGATGAATTATCAAAAGGTTGATCAAAGCCGCTACTGGTTGGGATACGATTACGCTAAAAATATTTTGAATAGCTTAGAGCCAAATAGCATTTATTATTTCGCCTATGATTTTACCCTGCAAGGAGATACTGAAATATTTGATCTGGCATACTTTAAGACAGTTGAACATTTGCGACCGGATGTGACTATTGTCTCGGAGCAGAATTTTTTTAGAAAAGATTTAAAGATTACCCTGCCCGATGATTATTTTCGATCAAACTTTGATGAACGTCGTAAGAAATTATTAGACATTGTTTTGGCCAATGCTAACAATCGTCCGGTTTATACGAATTTTGCCATTACTCAAAGTGATACCACGCAAAAAGTTTTTAGCCTGTCCAATAGTTATGCTTTCAAAATTTTTTCCAGTTTGGCCGAAGCCAAAAAACAAAATTTTTCTGGCCAGCTTTATCCGCTGAGAAGTATTGACCAAATAAATCAAAGCAGTGATTTGACGGATCGCGGCCTGGCGGCGCATTATTATTACGGTTTGGCTCATTTTTTTCTGACTCAAGGTGACAATAAACTAGCTGAAACTAATTTGATTAAAGCTTTTACCCTGGATCCGCTGCCATTCAGCCACGAATATCGCAATTTTTTAAATTATCGATTTGAATGGAAAAACTATAATAAATAATTCTTGTTGGCAACGTAAATAAATGTTATAATTTAAACATTATGTTTAGGATAAAAGAAAGAGGCGGTTTTACGCTAATTGAATTGATGGTGGTAATTGCCATTATTGGTTTTATTTCAATGATGACATTGGCGGCCGTAAATAATAGCCGAATTAAAGCCGTGGACACAAAACGAATTTCAGAGATTAAAGCAATCCAGACTGCTTTGGAATTATACTTTAATGATCAAAAAGTTTATCCGGGCGGTTCCTGGAATAAAACTGAACTGGGTGAGGCCAGCGATCGAAAGTGCTTAAACGCTGATGGTTGGACAACCGCGGGCTGTTCGAAGCCTTATATGGGTTCGGTTCCCAAAGATCCTAAGCGAAATGATTCCAATCTGCGCTACATGTATCGGCCGAGCCTTAACCGTAATAATTACTTCCTGCGTTTTTATTTAGAGAAGGGGGTTAGCCAATATAATCAAGGATTTAATTTTATTCAACCTAACGGGGCAATTACGACTCAGGTTCCATTCTAAATACTGCTTAAAACTGTAAGAAACACCACTTCCAAAAGAAGTGTGTTTTATTTGTATAATTTTGGAAAATTTGGCATAATTAAGGTATGATTGGTTTTATTATTTTTCTTTTTGGTTTGGCGATAGGCAGTTTTTTGAATGTGATTGTTTATCGTCTAAATATAAAAAAGTCGTTTTTGTCCGGCCGGTCTTTTTGTCCCTATTGTAAAAAAATTATCGCTTGGTTTGATAATATTCCGCTTTTGAGTTTTATTCTTTTGGCCGGAAATTGTCGGCAATGTAAGAAAAAGATTTCCTGGCAGTATCCATTGGTTGAGTTGGTAACCGGTTTGGTTTTTTGGCTAATCTATTTGCGCTTTGGCTTGACTGGGCAAACCTTGGTTTATTTTATTTTTTGCGGCATTCTGGAGGTAATATTTATTTATGATCTTAAATATTATTTAATCCTGGATACTATTAGTTTACCGGCTATACTTTTGGCGCTAATTCTAAATTTGTTATTGGGTCAGAATATTTTAAACCTTCTTTTGGGTGGGTTGCTTGGTGGCGGATTTTTTGCTTTTCAATATTATGTTTCGCGTGGCCGTTGGGTCGGCGATGGTGATATTAGATTAGGTGCCTTAATGGGAGTAATGCTGGGCTGGCCTTATCTGCTTGTGGCTCTGTTAGTGGCTTATGTAGTTGGAGCCATTTATGGTTTAGTGGCTATAGGTTTGAAAAAAAAGGCCATGAAATCAGAAGTACCGTTTGGACCATTTTTAACTTTTTCGACGCTGGTGGCCATGCTTTATGGGCAATTAATCCTTAATTGGTATCTCAATCTACTCTATTGATGCTTAAGACAAAATTAAAAAATAACAATTTGGCCGCTGGTTTTACCTTAATTGAACTGTTGGTTTCGATTTCGATTATTGCCGTCATGCTTTTGGTGGTATTGGCCAGTTTTAGAACCGGCCAGAGAAGCAATGAATTGGAATCGAATTTGAAAATCATTAACACCCAGCTAAAAACTTTGAGGAACATGAGTTCTGCGGGCAAGATAGAAGATACTTCAGGCGATTACCCGACTGGCGGATATTTAATCCATTTTGATTTTTTACATCAAAATCGTTCAGCTTTAGCTTCGGCATTTACCGCTTTTACTTCGTCCAATGCTTCGCGGTATCTAAGTGCTAATTTAATTCCCAATGGCATTCAGGATTTCAGCGACGGCAAATTCGTCCAATTTTGCGGGTTAGACAGTTTGGCCATTGACGCCAATACCGGCCTGCCTTGCCAGAAGCAGTGGAAAAATATTAAATTTAGCGCCTCGGGTGATTTTGTGGAAATTGGTTTTAATCTTTCTGGCCAAGTTATTGCTAACTACTCGGCCTATACCAGCGCTCAGGGTTATAAATTTATTGGTGGGATTTTTGAGCAAAATAGTACCAAGAAACGCGCTTATTTTTATATTTCTTTAATCTCCGGATTAGTCAGCACGGGTTATTTATGAAAAATATTTTAAGACAAAGAGGTCAGGGCATGCTTGAAATGATTTTTTCGATCGGCATTTTAATCATGGCCGTTTCAACTATTTTAGCTTTGAGTTTCTCCAATGCGGCCGGGCAGAAAGAGAGTGAATACCAGGTGATTGCCAATAATTTGGCCAGAGAAGGCGTCGAAATAGTTAGAAATCAACGTGACAGTAATTGGCTGGCCGGCCGAGCTTGGGATGAGGGTTTGCTCGCCGGATCGTACATTGCTGATTTCAATTCAGCCAGCAATTTGTGGCAATTAATCAGTTTATCCGGCAATGTTTCAAATATAATTTATCTTTCCAATGATGGCGTTTATTCCCACAACCATACCGGCCAGGTTACAAATTATAAACGTTGGTTGGAAATAAGAAGTATCTGCTTAAATTTGACCGTCACTAATGCCGGGCAGGAATCAATCAAGACGGCTTGCACGGCCAACAGCGAGAAAAAAATCGGTTTGCGCGTGCGATCAAACGTCAGCTGGGTTGAAAAAAATCGTAATCGGTTAGTCACTTTGGAAGATTTACTTTATGATTGGAAATAAGTCAGGATTAAAAAATAATTTTGGGTTTACTCTTTTGGAAATCGTGGTGGTTTTGGGTATTTTTACTTTAATTTTTTTAGTGGCTACTGATATTTTTATGATGACACTGAAAGCCCAGCGTCAAACATCTGCGCGTCAGCAAGATTTATCCGAATTGCGGTTTACGCTTGATAGTATGGTTAGGCAGATAAAAAATTCCGAACTGGACTATCAAGAAGATATTGCCAACCCCGATGCTCGTTATAGTTTGGATCAGGATGCCGGCATCAGCGGTTCAGAAACCGAGCTGCATTTAATTGATAATCAGGGCAATCGGTACGGTTATTTTTTAGACAATTTGGGTGGCGGCGTGGTTAAGGTTTCCGTTAATGGCCAAGAGACTGCTTTAAATGATCCGAACGCCGTAACCGTTGTTAAACTGCTTTTTTACATTAATCCGGCGACTAATCCTTTTACTACCGAACGATGTAACAATGGCTCATCTCCGAGTGGTTGTCTGAATGGACAAAAAATTTGTACGATAGATGATAATAGTGGTCAAAGTGGTTATTGCCAATGCGCGACCAATAATGTAGCCGATAATGCCAAGTGCGCCAGCCAAAATTGCGTTACCAATCAAAATACTTTTTTGTGTCTGCCTTTTGATTATCAGCCGCGCGTGACCATAGTTTTGGGTTTTCAGTCCAAGGCGGTCAAAGTTACCGAACGTAAGACTATATATTTGCAAACCTCGGCTTCTAGCCGAATATATAAACGATAATATGATCCAGGCCAAACCTAAAGGCATAGTTATGATTCTGGTCGTGCTAATTATCGCGGCTGTCTTTGGCGTGGCTGCGACTTTTGCCA
>JBAYMO010000030.1:0-13693 GCA_041663485.1 Candidatus Buchananbacteria bacterium
ATGAATTTGGCATCGCCAAGATTTATAAGATTTCAGAATCCGCCAGCGGCAAGCTGATCAGGAAGACTTTTTCTGAAATGTTAGTTTATGTTAAAAAGAACGGTTTTAATATTCTTCTGGTTGAGAAAATAGACCGTCTAACACGCAACCTTAGAGATGCGGCTATAATCAGCGACTGGATTAATGAAAATGAAAATCACGAAATTCATTTTGTAAAAGAAAATTTTGTCGTTAATCGAAATACTCGTGCCCATGAAAATTTGGTTTGGGATATGAAAGTGGCGATCGCTAGATTCTATACTAATAATTTAAGTGAGGAAGTAAAGAAAGGACAGAAGGCTAAACTTGAATCCGGTTGGATGCCGCAACGTCCGTGCCTTGGTTATAAAACGATTGGCGACAAAGGACACAAAACGCAAATTATTGACGAGATTATCGCCCCCTTAATTAGAGAAGCTTTTGAACTATATTCTAGCGGTAATTATTCTTTAAGTTTTTTAGCTGAGGTGATGTTTGATAATGGCTTAAAAACTCCATCCGGTAAAATGCTCGCTAAAAATACTTTACACAGTATGCTGACTAATCCGTTTTATACCGGACAAATTATCTGGAATAAAAAAACCTACCCCGGCAATCACGAACCAATAGTTGATAATGATTTATTTGATAAAGTGCAGATTAGGATTAAACGTAAATTATCGGCTGCTCAATTTAAAAAACATCTCTTTATTTTTAAGGGCAATCTTCGCTGTGCCGAATGTGGTGGCATTATTAGTTGGAGCCAAAGAAAAGGACATATTTACGGAACTTGTAATCATTACCGACCTTGTTCGCAAAATACCAGAGTTAGAGAACAGGATATTATTGACCAGTTAATGGCTTATTTAAAAAAGATGCAAGCTGCTACACCGCGCTTAATTGATTGGTTAGAAAACACAATGAAAGAAGTAGAGCCGACCAATAATAACCTCCTGGAAAGCCAAAAACAGGCTTTAGGGGAGAGTTTAAAGCGGAGCGAGAATAGATTAAACCTAATCTATAACGACAAACTGGACGGCAAAATTACTGAGGATTTTTACCTTCAAAAATACAATGAATTTAATGCGGAAAAGATAGATTTAGAGAAAAAAATAAAACACCTTAGCCCGGCTAATCAAATAAGCGACTTTGAAAAAGGCATCAAACTACATCGCTTGGCCAGTGAAGCTCCAGATCTAATTGATAACACGGAAGAGAGCGTTGAAACCAAGCGTTTGGTTTTATCACAATTATTTTCGGACTTTGAATTAAAGGGCGATAAAATAAGGGTAAAATACACTTTAGGGGGCGGATTTTTAGCAGAATGGATGCCTCGAGTAAATAGCAGTTTCGGACTTACAAAATTTGGCGAAGGTTATGAAAAAACAGGCCTTTTACAACCTGTTAGTTCATCAATGCTCCCCGTGTCTGTCTAGAACCAATGATATAGCAATTTTCAAAGGGTTTTTGAAGATATATATTGGGGCAAAATAACGGCAGTCGGTCGGGTATTTAGGGAGTAAATGGAACAAATGGCACACCACAAGGGGCATTTTCCCGTGTTCCGTTTGACGTAATATGAAATTAATAGCACAAGGAAGAATATTCTAAATTATTTAATTTTATAGTAAAATATAGGATATGAACGATATATCTCTAAAAAATTTAAAACTCCTACCAATTAAGGACCTTGGACAAATATTTAACATATCTCAGACTACCGCCTATCGCATTGTCGAAGGAAGAAAGATTCCCTTCTACAAGATCAACGGCGTTCTCCGTTTTTCCGAAGAAGATATTATTAATTATCTAAAGGAAAATAGAGTTGACCAAATACAACATCGAAGATAAATAGTCCTATTTATTTTGTTAGTCAAAATGCAGAAATGCAAGCGATACGGGGCAAAATAATTTAGGATTTTTTATACAAAATACCGCCTAGGTCGAGGGCGGTATTTTAACAAACAATTAAATTTATTTCATGAATCCTTTAGTTCCTATTTGCTCGCCATTTATCTCCGTGACCATGAAAATACTTTGCAACCCAACTTCAACTGCCTTTAGAATGCTTTTAGCATCTTCTTTGGAAATACAAATACTTGGTGACGATATTTCTCCTCTAACAAAATCGACATCAACATACATAGACTTAAGTTTTTTCTTAAAATCAAAATCTTTAATTTTAACACCATCATAGTTAAAACAAGGGAAAACATTACCATCTAACTGAATCCATTTAACCCTCAATATCTTTTCTTTGTGATCTCTATAAATTTTTTTAAATTCATCTTCTGTTATAAATCCCGTGTATACATCAGCTGCTATTTGCGATTTAGAAATTTCTTCTAGTGCAGAAAATCCCAAAAAATAAGATCTCTCGTAAGCCTTATTAGTAAAAAGTATAAGCGCCTCATTTAAAAGTTTTTTAGATTCATTTAAGGATCTAAAATACATATCTAAATAAAGTTTATTTGCAGTTTTTGCTCGTCCAGTCAAATGATTCATTAACATTGTTTTCATTACGCCATTTGAAAGACCATTATTTATTTTATCTTTTTTCATAAACCATTATGTTTATTTAATTTTCCAGATATCAGATATACTATTCTTTAAATCCTGATTAACTTCCTTATAAAATATAATATTAGGATTAGGGATTTCCCTAGATTTATCTATAAGCTTATTTTTAATTCCTATAAAAAATTCTTTTGCCTCTTCATATCTATCATCTTTAATAAAAAGACTTCTAAAACAACCAGCGACTATATCGGCAAATTGGATACCTTCATCCCTATCCGACCTTGGAAATTCCGGTCGTTTGTTAGATATCTTCATCAGAATATCTCTCCAGCCATCAATAGACATCTGTGGTGGGTCTATTCTATATATCAAATCACAATCGGACGGTTTGATTATTTGTTCTATTCTTTTTGTTGCGTTCTCGATATGAAATCTTTCGTAAAAATTTAAAAATAATACATTTTTGATATCATCGTATAGCTTCTTTTTTACAATACCCGCTAAATTAGCATCTATCTCACCAAAATCAAATCCCTGGATGCTTGATTCAAAATTTTTTGTAATTTTATATTTTTCACACCACTTTATGTCAGCTGGCGAAGATACAGTAATAAAAATCCTAAAATTAATATCATTAAATTCTGAAATATATTTTTTATTGCCTGCAATAGTCTTCCATTTTAGCTCATTTGATCCTAAATAATCTGATATTTCATGAATCTTATTAACAAGTGTTAAATAAGATTTCTCAGTAATAGCAACCCATGACCTAACATATATATCCTTGTCATCATGCCAAGTACCAGATTCATCACTAAATATAAAAATTTTAACTCTTTCCATAAATAGAATTGTTATAAATATCCTCTAGCCCTTTAATCGGCTTAACTATCATGTCGTCTTTTATGAAATTTTGACTAAGGTTAATTCCATCAGGCACGATCGCCTTATTAAAAAGATTTAAAAATATATTAACACAGACTAAAAATTCTTTATGCATTAATATTATATTCGCTTCACTAACTAATTCAGCTAATTTTGATTTTGCAAAAAATCCAGTAGACGATGTGGTTTCGGATATTTCATGTCCATGAACGACTTTATTTCTAAAAGGAGATAATTTGCCCCTGTAAAAAGATGAAATTTTATTTAAATCTTTAAGGGCTTGTGGGTCGGATTTAATCAAAGTATCTTTTAAAAACGTCATTTTTTTATCAAATTTTCCCAACTCAAATACATTTGTCCAAAGTGTCTTTATCCCCTCCTCTTTATGACTGTAAGCCGTATTAATAAATAAACGAATATAATAAGAAACTAAAGATTCAAACGCTAAATGCAGAAAAAGACCAGATAAAATCATAGAGCTTTTTTCTGTTTTAATAAATGAATAATTTTTACAGAATTCCTTATAAAATATTATATAAGTTACTGTTTCTAATTTTGCTGATATTTCTTCTTTTATTATAATTGATTCTTTTAGTATCATATTTTTAATGAAAATCCATAAATATTTTAAAACTTTCGGGAACTTTTATATATTTCGATTCGTCTTTAAATGGATTTTTTAACTTTAATATCTTGGGGTGTTTTGTATTAACCTCAAACACAATGTATATATAGTAGTTATATTTATTACATGCTTGATAATATTCATTTGCAGAAATAAAAAAACGTTTAAAAGTATGGACTGATTGAATGGTAGACTTAACTTCTATATATTTCTTTCTCCCTCTGTCATCGCGGGATAATATATCATATCCAAAGGAGTCAGACTTCAAAGATTTATGGTCAACTTTCAAAGATAAATCACTCCTACCAATCGTCTTTAAATAATCAACTTCGTAATTAAAAATTATTAATTCGCCACGATCACCAATTTCTTTTTTAAATTTATCATCAATTTCGTACTTACCTTCCTTGAATTTAGCTATATTTTTATGACCCATTTCACTCAGACTGTTCTGCTCTAAATTAAGAATTTCTGGTTTAACATCATCGATATCTGAAAAAACTATATCGCTATAATCAATTTCATTTTTAATTTTACTATTGTCAGCATAGAATTTGTTAGTAAGACTACCTGGGCGCCCAAATGATTTATATAAAAATTTAAAATATTTATAAAAACTCCAATTAACCATTTCCCTATCGGAACTTTTAAATTCTAAGAGCTTCTCTCTTTTATAAACCTCGTTTTCATTTTTATCAAATTCTATCCCCAATTTATCTAAGAAATTATCTAAATGCCTAGACGAAAAAACATTCAAGTATTTATCAGGAAAATATGAAGATAAAATTTTTCCTTTAAACATTGCTGTTATTGGATTAGCGGCGATGCTATTTAAGTCATGCACAAGACCAGCCCTTACTAAATTATTTATTTCATTTCTAATATTAAAGAATGCCTCTTCTGGCGTAGCGCCAAATTTTTTATTAATACGATATTTTCTAATTTTATCATCTCCCTCCACACCATAGTAAATGCCAAATTTTTTTGATGTGGCACCATGTATATCGCCATAAGGCTTTAAAGAGTTTTCTAATATATAGCAAAAAGATTCATGAGAACCTTTTCCGATAACATATTCATCGATAGAAATCTCTTGAATTTTATTTATTGGAAATTTTGAAACAAAATCTAATCTTAATTTTTCCACAGCCTTAAATTCAGATTCAATAAAAAAGTCATCTGTATTTATATTATTTTTAAATAATGCAATATCCTGGTCAATCATATATATTTAAATTATTACACAAAAGATATGCCTGGTAATCTTAAAAAACAGCTATCATTTATATCCACCTCATCGCCCGCGTAGTTAATTTGCTTTTCACTAGATGTAAAATATATCTGCTTCCGCGCTCTTGTTACAGCAACATAAAAAACACTCAATTCCTCTAAGAAGTTCTTTTCGTTATCTGCATTTATAACTAAATTACAGTCACCCTTAATTGAACAATTTTTACATAAACCAAGGTAGCCAGGAAAAGATGATTTTTCCATATCAGGCAAAATCACAAAATCCCATTCTAAGCCCTTTGATCCATGTACCGTAGATAATATAATATCAGAATCAACAAACTCTATATACTGCTTTAAGCCGTTATATTCGAATACCTCTCTTACAAGATTAATTTTTTCATCATTGGACAAAAAAGAAGAGCCAAGAAAGAGCCGAGAGAAAAAGACTTTTAGCAAACTTAGCAAAGATTCAGTAAAGATAGATTTATCATCTTTATATTTTTGCTGCACTTTATTTTGCAGTTCATTTACAATTTTTTTTGTTATTGTTTTGTTTATTTTTAAGAGCTCATTTAATTCTTGAAGACAAGCTTTATTAAAATTTATGTATTCGGTATCATCATCAGTAAAAAGACTATAAAAAAATGGCACAGATTTTTTGATAAATTCATCAATTATTTTATTAATATTATATCCCCTTTGTTTGGCAAGAATAGCAATTTTCTTTCCAGGATTTTCCTTTAATAATTGCAATGATAAATCGACAATATAAATCGCTTCATTTTCTTGATTATTAAGTTTTATGTATTTTAATCGAGCATTCTCTGTAATATCAGGACTAAACGGCTTTTCGGCATTTCTTCTTAAATTATTATCCAATAATAACATCTCCTTGTTACTGTTAAACCTATAATTTATACCTAATACAATTTTACTAAGTGAGAATTGCTTTTCCGAGGTAGAAAATAAATCTGGTATAGCCCCTATAAAACCATATATTCTCTGCAATGGATCGCCTAGTAATATTAATTTTGAGTCATCTGAAATCAAATAACTTAGCAACCAATAACTTAAAATATTTGTATCCTGAAATTCATCAGCAAGAATAACAGTAAATAATTGCTTGTAAAAATTTCTAATTACCTCATCATTTTTTAGTAACATCAAAGCTAGGGTTAATATTGCGTTATAAGGAATAATTTTATGAGGAATAACCTTTGTAATAATAATGTCATTATATGTTTTAAAGTTATCTTTTAAAAAATTGATACTTTTAGTACTTAAATTTTTTACTGCTTTATTAAAATTAGACATTAACTCCCCCTCCTGTATTGATAACCCACTAATCATTCCAACCAATTCTTCCATTTTTTTATCATCAATAGATTTAAATGTATCAATTTCAAGAAAGCTATTATTAATTTTATAACCACTTCGTTTTAATAGTCTACGAGCAAATCCGTGATAGTTTGATACGAATATTTTTTCATTTACATTAGTTTTGTAGCTAGAACCATCGGTTATAATGGGAACGTTGTTTAAGACATCTCTCTTAATTTTGTAGGCAGCGTTAACACTAAATGTTAAAGCGAGTATTTTTTTAGGATACGGAATTTGATTAGTTAATAACATGTAAGCTATTTTACTTACCATAGTATTAGTTTTCCCATAACCAGCGGGTGCTTCAATTAATAATCTTTTTTCCAATGAAAAAATAGCTTCTAACTGTTTTTCGTCGTTAGAATGCTTGGCTTTAATCTTATCTTTTATTAAATCTATTTCTTCACTCATGATTTTGCTTTTATTTCGGCTTCTTTTATCACATCTTTATAAATTTGAGGAATATCTTCCAAGCTCAAAGTTTCTCCAATGAGTTTTCCAGACATAAACCCCTTGTTGGATTCCAGCCAAGACAAATAAAAAAGCTTCAATTCAATATTTTGTGTAGTAAGTATATCGGCTAATTTTAAATCTGCCACCAAGGTCGGTGGAGTAACAATATTATAAGTTTTTGAAATAGAAATTGCCTTATTTAATTGCACAATGGATCTATCGCCATTTTTATCATAATTAATTACTATTTGTCTTAATACATCTTCTTTGCCCGCATCAACCAGAGAAATTATTTCTTCTTCAAAATCTTTTTTACTAGTCATGTACAACGGTGGAGTCGCTAATAATGTATTATTATCTTTATCACCGATACCCACAGATCTGATATCAAAACGGCTAGACAAATCTATAAATATTTTTATAGTATTGATGCCTCCACCGTGAGTCTGTATCAATGAAATGCCAAGGTCGTCTAATTCTGTCGTCAATATTTTTTTAGAAAACTCGGAGAAGCTTCCTTCTTCAGAATCCCCTTCTGCAAAAATTACACATCTTGAAAAAAATGCTTCTTTAAAATATATAAATTGTTTATATAAATGTTTTGATATATCACCAACTAAGTTAATATCATTACCAGATTTAACTTTTGTTACTCCGCCGTCTAAATAAAAACGCACTATCTGTTTATAATCATTTAATAAAATATTAGGGGAATGAGTTACAATTAAAATTTGTCCATTAAAACCATCAATTTTAAATATATCCTTAACAAGTTCCTGAAACTGAGAATTTTGATTTAAGATTATTTCATTTAAATACTTAACGAGAGATCTTTGCATGTATGGGTGAAGATGAATTTCTGGCTCATCAAGACCAATAATTAATGATATGTATTTTTTACCATCTTCACTTTCAAATATACCACCTTCTCTTTTTTGTTCATTTATTATTTGAATTTTTTCCAATATAGACAATGATATTAAAATTAAAAATTGGACGCCATATCCAGCTTTTGCCAATAAATTACCTTTTTCATCTTTTAAAACTATCATTCTGGCCAACAATTTTTCTAAATCACTTTCAGAATTTGCATTAATGTTAAAATCTGTAAAAGATTTTAATTTTGTCATTTTACTATTTATATCACTTAGAAGCTCATTTACTTTATCCTCTTTTATAAAATCTTTATCGGTTAAAGTTTTCTCTTCAAGATATTTAGAAACAATATGCATCAAAAATTTACCTACACCACCATTTTTATTAAAACTAATTTCAGACTTAGGATCTTTCAAAGAATCATAGCTTATATAATTTATACCCTTCATAACCGACCCTCTAATAAAAGTATTTGTTTCGGTGTGGTAAAATTCTAAACTATCATCAGGTGATAGTTGTCGGCAAGTAATATTAATTAAATGATAATCTGCAACATCAAACAAGTCTTCAAAGTGACCTATTTCCACGTCAGCTAATTTAATTTGAAGTGATATCTTGATCTCTTTGGCTGGATCAATAAAATCTGATGCTTGAAATTGTTTATTAGAAAAAATATTTTGAAAAATATCCAATAAGTTTGATTTTCCAATATTATTTTCACCAACAATAAAATTACATGTATCAGCAAAAGAAATTGATAAATTATCTAAATTTCTAAAATTACTAATTTCAACTTTTTTTATCTGCATATATTTTTGTTTATAGTTTGACTTTACTCCTAAAAACAAGCAAAATCAAGGTATTTTTTGCTAACGTTAAGCTATGTTGTTTACTAATATTATATTAATAAATCAGGATAAACTACCTAAAAATGGCTAATAATGATAAAATAACAACATATGAGTATAAATAGTCAAAAAATAGAAAATATCAATATATACACTTTTTCAAACGGCGATGATTTACCTAGGGATGAATCATGGCTTTATTCCCTATTGCTAGATCACCCATTTTTCAATAAAGAAGTAAAAAGGATAAGACTGGGGCTCGGCATGCCAGAAGATGGATTTAATAGTTACAAAGATTATGTTGAACATGGTCTTATAAACAAAAAATTACTACCCGAGGAATGCACAAAATTAGTAGAGAAATTCAAAATACCAAATAATTTGATTACTAAGTGCAGATTCTTTGTTTCCGATTACATAATCAGCGAAGGACTCGTAGACTATCTATTGCCTAAATACTTAAAAGAAAAAAATAAACTAACATCTGGCTATGCTAAAAAGAAAAAGCCAGGCGCAGCAATTGTAGTTGCTGATAGAAATCGTGAAATAAACAAGTTTAGATTTACTCCAGATAATATCTACTTGGAAATTTATCCAGATACAACGGTAAGAGATATTATTTCGATTTTCAAAGAAATTTCCAAAAAAAGAAAGATAAAGCAAAAGCATAATATTCCACAACCAGACATAATAGCTAAAGATGTTTGGAATTTAACTGGAAAATTTAAAAATGATGAAGAGATGTCATCAGAAATAAATAAAAGATACGGCACCGAATTTGGATACGATAATATTTCTGTTTATAGAAAAAGATATAAAGACGCCCTAAGTAAGCTAAGACATTTTTAATAAGCTATATCAAATAAACCCCTAAAATCGCTACTAAATAGCGATTTTTTGTTTACATTAAGTGTAATGTTTGATTTTTTAATATAACGATAGAATTAAGGCATAACTTATTAACCATATAATTATGACTGAACAAATCATTTGGCACACGGAGAAGCGGAAGGTCAATGACCTGCTTCCCTACGAAAAAAATCCGCGCATTATGTCGGATAAACAACTAAGCGATCTTAAGGCTAGTATTCGAAAATTTAATTTAGCCGAAATACCAGCCATAACAATTGATGGACAGATACTGGCAGGCCACCAAAGGGTTAAAGTACTACAATTACTAGGCAGAGGCGAAGAAGAAATAGATGTTAGAGTTCCTAATCGCCAGCTAGATGAAAAAGAGTTCAAGGAATATTTACTTAGAAGCAATTCTAACCATGGTTCATGGGACTATTCACTGCTTAAGGAAATAGATTTGGATATCTTGCTTGAATCTGGATTAAATGAAGATGACTTGCTTCAAGTTTTTGATAACGACATTGAAATAGAAAATGATGATTTTAACGAAGAAAAGGAATTACAAAAAATAAAACAAACCGATATTAAATCAGGTGATCTTTTTCAATTAGGCAGACATTTTTTATTTTGCGGAGATAGCCATATAACAGAAACGCTGGACAAATTACTCGGAGAAAACAAAGCCGACTTAATCTATAATGACCCAATTTTTAACATTGGGCTGAATTATGACAAGGGTGTGGGCAAACGATCGAATTACGGTGGGGATATTAAAGATAATAAAACCGACGAAGAATATAAAAAATTCTTGTTTAATGGACTAAAAAATTCTTTAGACCATGCAAAAGAAAACTGCCATTACTTCACTTGGTGTGATCAATCAAATATATGGTTAATCCAGACTCTATACCGAGAACTAGGAATAAAGAATGAACGAGCCTGTTTTTGGTTTAAAGGGGCTTTTAACCCTACGCCTAACGTCGCATTTAATAAGGCAACGGAATTTTGTATATATGGAAAAACTGGAAAACCTTTCCTATCTAAATTATCGACTAAAGTATGTGAGGCTTTAAACAAAGAAATAGAATCAGGCAATAGAGCGATAGATAATATAATTGATATTTTAGATATCTGGCTAGCTAAAAGAGATATTGGATTAAACTACGAACACTCGGCACAAAAACCTTTGAATCTCCACGAGAAGCCTTTAAAACGCTGTTCTAAGCCTGGCGATATTATATTAGACATCTATGCTGGATCGGGGTCGACTCTTCTAGCGTGCGAACAGCTTAATAGAATATGTTATACAGCGGAAATCAATCCGATTTTTTGCCAACTTATTATTAATCGATATGAAAAATATGCCAACACAAAAGCTAAAAAACTTAATTAAGCCAGGCGAGATTTACCAGCTGGGAAACCACCGTTTGATGTGTTCAAGTGCCAGCGATCAAGAAAGCGTTACAAAACTTATCGGTCAAGACAAAATCAGGCTAATTGCTTGCGACCCGCCCTATGGTTGTGCCTACGTAGAATCAAAATCAAACTTTGCACAGAATTTAAGCAAGCCGAAAAAAATTGCTAATGACCAGATTCAAAGCAATGATGAATATAAAACATTTACCAAGAATTGGCTTTCGCTAGCACTTCCCTTTCTAGATAAGAAAAATTCAATCTATATTTTCAACAGTGACATCATGCTTTTTGCCTTGAAACAAGCAATGGATGAAATAGGTATCCATTTTTCACAACTTCTAATTTGGGTAAAAAATCAGGCCGTAGTTGGGCGCAAAGATTATCTGCCTCAGCACGAGCTCATAATTTTTTCATGGTTCGGTACGCATCTATTTACTAAGTCAAAAGATAAGAGTGTAATCTTCTGTCCCAAGCCTAGCAGTAGTAAATCCCACCCGACTCAAAAGCCTTTATCATTAATGCGGCAACTAATACTGAACAGTTCTAAAATAGACGATTATGTTTATGACCCCTTTGGGGGATCGGGAACGACTTTACTCAGTTGCGAACAAACAAAAAGAAAATGCTTAATGATAGAACTAGATCCAGAATATTGCCAGACAATTATAGAAAGATTTGAAAAGTTAACTGGATTAAAAGCTAAAAAATTAAATTAAATAATATGAACAAAGAAACAAAGGCGAAAAAAAGTGGCAAGGCACTGATAATTGAGGGCTTAAGAAAAACTCCTATTATCCAGCTAGTCTGCGAAAAGAATGGCATTGGACGAACAACTTTTTACCGCTGGAAAAAAGAAGATAAAAAGTTTTCCGAACAAGTTGATAAAGCATTTCTTGAAGGGCGCTTGTTTATAAATGACATAGCTGAATCTCAGCTTATATCAGGCATCAAAGATAAAAGCATGCAGGCTATTTTCTTTTGGTTAAGAAATAATCATCCTGTTTATGCTGACAAGCTGGAGTTAAAAGGAAAAATTGAACACACTCTTGAATTAACTAAAGAGCAGAAACAAGCCGTAAAGCAAGCTCTCAGGTTAGCGGCTCTTGATAAAAATATATGAAAAAGCTGACGACTGAAAAAATAATAAATAAACTATTAACCGATAGGTTAGTTCGATTAGCGACAGTAAAAGAAAGCCATTATTGGTTCTTCTATCTCTACATGAATCATTATGTGACAGTGGAAACGGCAATGTTTCAAAGAGAAATGTTTAGTCTTACTGAAGATGCAAATAATAAGATGATGGTCGTAGTTGCTTTTAGAGGATCGGCCAAATCAACTATCATGGGTCTTTCTTATCCTCTCTGGGCGATTATGGGTAAGCTTGAAAAGAAATATGTTCTGCTTATCAGCCAGACTCAAGCAAAGGCACAAACCATGCTCCAAAGCATAAAGAGTGAATTAGAAAAGAATCAATTACTTAAAGGCGATCTGGGACCATTCAAAGAAGAACCTAATCAATGGGGTTCACAAACTTTAGTACTGACAAAATTCAATGCCAGAATAGCAACTGCTTCAGTCGAACAGAGCGTTAGAGGAACTAGACACAATCAATACCGTCCAGACTTAATTGTTGTCGACGATATTGAAGACCTTCAATCAGTTAAAACTAAGGAGGGGCGGGATAAATCATTTAATTGGCTAATGGGCGAAGTTTTGCCAGCTGGAGATACGAACACAGTTGTTGTTGTGATTGGAAATCTCTTACACCAAGACTCAGTTATTAAAAGACTGGAAGCAAAAATAAATGATAATAAAATCAGAGGTGGTGTTTATAAAGCCTACCCTCTTATAGATGAAGATGGGGTTGTTCTCTGGCCTAGCAGATACCCGACTTATGAGAGTATTGAAGATTTAAAAAATACTTATGATGCAGTCACTTTCAACCGAGAATTCATGTTGAAAATATTACCAGCTGAAGATCAAGTTGTTCGTGAAGAATGGCTACAGTACTATGATTCCCTTCCACCAGATAATTATCGCTATGAAAAAATGGGCGTTGATTTAGCTATATCAACAAAAACCACCGCAGATTATACAGCGGCGGTAAGCGCAAGGGTATATGGATATGACAAAGATATGAAAATTTATATTTTGCCCAATTTAATAAATGAAAGGATGGAATTTCCCGAAGCAATAGAGAACATTAAACTATCATCAAGTGTTATAGGAGGAGGCAAGCCAATAGAAATATTAGTTGAAGAAGTGGCTTATCAAAGTGCCTTCACTCAGCAATTAAAAAGCGATGGGTACCCGAGCAAAGGCGTTAAAATTGGCGGATATGATAAATTGTCTAGACTAAGTATGACAACATATTTAATAAAATCAGGAAGAATACTATTTCCTAAAAATGGTACCGAGGAATTAATAAGTCAAATGGTCGGCTTCGGCATAGAAAAACACGATGATCTTGTTGATGCTTTTACCCTACTGATAAATGAAATTATTTTAGATAAAAGAAGGCCTGCATCTTTTGGAATTTGGGAACACAATAAAGAGTACTACGGGATGAGATAAATTTATC
>JBAYMO010000031.1:0-11651 GCA_041663485.1 Candidatus Buchananbacteria bacterium
CCAGGGTACATACATTGCCCCATTCATATGTGTCGAGAAACCAACCCTTATTCCAGCCGGTGTATAACACGGCTGGGTTATGGTGTAAGTCGCAAAACGGGTCGACCGCAACTATGACGTCATCGTACGGCAATTCAACGCCGTCAATAACAAGTTGAAGTGCGACCCAGTATGGGCAAGGCCTCAAGCCGAGCCTATGGGCTGCGGCATAGGTTTCAAACAGCGCGCAATTGTCGCCATTCAGGCCAAGGTCAGCATTACTGACCAGAGCTACCTGACATTCTTCTTGCTGGGAACCGGAATAACTGCGCTCAGACAGAAAGCTTTCTGCTGACTCAGTTATCCGGAAGTCCCGGGCTTTCAATTTTTCAATTACCTCATCGTATGAGGTAATTGAAAGCCTCACGTTTGCATACTTCGCCGTATTGGGAGTTTGAGTCGGCGTGGGTGACACCAGTAACGCCAACATGACAATGACACAACTGATGGCGAATGCCACCTTAACCCAAAAGAAGTTAATCTTGGCCATGTCTGGCCTCCTTTCAAATTCTGACTTACTTCTTGTTTCGGCACCATGCCAAAACCCCAAGTAAGCCATTCCCAAATGTCCAGGTACGACTAATAGCTCATAACCAACCCAATCCCTTCTCTGTGGTTGGTTTTATTGAATTGTAAGGTTCAGTTGCTAAGCCCTATTGCTTAACATATATGTATATCATAATTTTATTATTTTGTCAACATATATAACATAATTTGTCATAATAATTATTATGTTTTTAATAATATTGCAATTTTAGATAATATATGATACAATAATGTTGTCAGAAATTATAACAATATATAAAATATGGCAGATGATATCAAAAACATCCTCCAAGGGATTGGATTAACCAAGGAACAAGTTGAAATTTATTTGGCTGGCTTAGAGTTAGGCGAGACGTCTGTTCAAAATTTAGCCAAAAAAGCCAACATTAAAAGGCCAACAACCTATTTAATATTGGACGAACTGAAAGAAAAAGGCTTATTTTCTTATGTTTTGCGAGGTAAAAAGAGATATTTTTTAGCAGAAAATCCTGACAAATTGTTTGCCAGTGTTAAACAAAAAGAGATACAACTGAAGCAAATTATGCCTGAGTTGAAGTCTCTATTTAATATTGATACTGAAAAGCCCAAGATTAGATATTATGAAGGTATAAATGGCGCCCTGTCTGTTTATGATGATATCTTGGCCTCAATTCCCAACCATAGCGAGATACTTTCATATACCGGAATTGCCGGACTATATAAAGATTTTCCGAAAGATTTTGCCAAGGACTTTTTTAATCGTCGGGTTCAGCGACAAATCAGCACCAGAATTATTGCCATTGATAGCGAAGAAAGCCGCGAATGGCAAAAACACGCCCCATTTGAGATGAGAGATATTATTCTTGTGCCAGAAAATCAGGTGTTATTTTTTGGCGATACGGAAATTTATGGCAATAAAGTCGCTTTGATTTCTTATAAAGAGAATTTTATGGCCGTGGTCATTGAAAGCAAGGAAATCGCCACTATGCAAAGATTTATTTTTGAATTGGCCTGGAAAAAATTGAAGGAGTAAAATATAGTTTTTCTATTTTTTCATTCTTGACAGTTTGATTAAAATTATAATATTATCTCAGTGCTATCTCCATTACGAATAAAGGTAGTGCGGATGGCGCTATATCATCTGTCCGCTTGGACAGCGTCCGCTACTTCGGTTCGGGCGATCAAAAAAATCGGGAGCCGGTAACCCCTCTGACGGAAAAACCGACAGGGCAGGCCGGGGGAGAGAGGTCAAAAGATAAATTCTTTGGCCACTTGACCCCGGCTCTCTTATCAAAAAATATGCTCACCGTATTGGGAGCATTTTTATGTTTAGTTCTTTAATATCTTATCTTGACATTGTCTTGATTCAGGAGTAAACCAAAATTAGTTGTCTGGTCAATAGTGGTTTGGTGTCTTTAACGAACAGGAGATGAAATTATGGATCCATTGATGCCGACTGCAGGAATAATTTTGTTGATGGCGGCGTTGGTTTTTTTGTTTACCATCAGCCCGGAAGAAAAACCCGTGTCGCGTGTTTCGCCGCCGACTGGCAATCGTTTGCCACCCAAGACTCGTCTTGACTCAACCTCAATCATACCTTTAGGCGAGGTTGATTTTGACGGGGGCGAGGAAATTTAATGCCGTGGTGGCGCTTCGGGTGATGTTTGCACCTGGAAGTAGAAGCTAAACTCTAGGCAAGGAGATCTTTAACATGGATCTTGTTTTGGCTTTTGTGGGAGCGGTAATATTTTCTCTGTTGGTTGTTGGCATTAAGTTTGAAGGTCGTAGCCTTAAACCAGACTCTGAGGAAGCTGAAGAAGATGGTCTGCCGGCCGATATGCGGGCTTACCAATCTTATGGTGACCAAAGCAACAAGGGCTACCGGGAATGAATGCCTGCTGGAGTTGCTTGACCTGGAGCTGACAAAGCGACGCCATTTGGCTTGCCATTATTGCTACTTTCACTACGCCTGGCGTATTCTTTTGTCCGCTTCGGCTTTGGTTTCAGCTTATCCGGTTTGTCCAGTATGTTCTTGGGCAGAAAATGGTACTTTAGGTTTGTGCCTGGATATTTGTGCGCTGTAACGCACAAACAGGCCAATTTATTAAGCATCTAGTCTTTATGAGTAGATGTTTTTTATTTAAAAACTTTATTATCAGAGTCAAAATTTTTGTGGCCTTAGGTTTTTATAGTCGAATGATTTTATAAAAAAAGAGAGTGATTTCTCACTCCCAACTGTTGCGTGGGAAATGCCTGCTGAACAATTTCATCCCCCATTCAGTCAAGCCTTCTATTTTGGCCTGATTTCCCTCAAGTGTAACTAACACTGCCTGGACTGAAACTAATGTGGCCGGTGAGACCTGATTTTTTTCAGGTTCCCTTTCTTCCTCTTCCTGGTTTTTTGTTCGTAAAGCATCAAAGGCGGCCTTAAATCTGGCCAAAGGTTTTTCCACTAAAGGATGGGTTTTATTTTGGCCTCGATACACGTCACCTATCCAGGCTGCATAGCCTAACGCTTGATTCAGGGAAAAGCCATTCAACTTCGGATCAGGTATCTGTCCGGCTTCCAATAAGACAGAAGCCATCCATAGAATCTGCCTAATCTGATTGAGTCGGTTCTGACTGATGCTGACTCGGCCAATACCATGCTCGTCTTCACTTAGGGTAACGCCAGTGATTGTATGAGCACCATGTCGCCGGTAGTTGAGGTGAATCTTTTGTGGATTAACCACAAATGCCTTCGGCTGTTCCAGTGCGGCAATCACTTTTTTTGTCCAACGCTGACTAACTTGCCAATCGGTGGAAATGGTTATGTCATCGGCATAAAGCGTTACTCGCGCTTTGTGCCTAAGACAAAGATTGACCAATCGATTCATCAGTCCGGTATGACACAAAGTCAGGTTGAGCAGATATGGGGACGAGGGTACACCTTGCGGGAGCCGACCGTCGGTAGTGGTCAGGGCAACCAGCAAATCAATCAGATCATTTTTGTACATACAATCGGCAAGCTGGCGGCAGTGATCCCGAAGACCTATCTGATATTTATTTCTTGGCCGGCAGTTGTCAATGGTGTGGCTTTCAAAAAGATCATCAAAGACGCTTCTGACCAATGTGCTTGTAACTGACGGGAAGGCATCTTTAATGTCCAGCCTTAATACGTATTGGGGCACTTTCAGATTCAATGGCCGAAATTCTTTGCCATTTTTGCCATCGTCGCCGCTTTGGCGGCATAAACGAAGATGACGTTGCGCATTTTGAATCGGCGAGCGACCCGGTTGAAAACCGAACATGTAACGATGGGTTGGCCAAAGATACAACATCTCCAGAATAGCCTGCTGCACCATCTTCAAAGTCTCAGTGGGAATATGAATTATTCTCGTACCCCCACTGCGTTTTGGAACCCTGATTATTCTGTAGCCCGAGGTTTCTGCAAGCGCAGACTCGAGCAACATTCGATCTAGTCCCGTCAGCAGGGCTAGTGCTCTGAGAGCCTGATTGCTTGCTTGGTACATTTCCTTTCCTTTCGCGGTTTTGGTTGGATTCAAAGATAAAAAGAGCGGAAAGAGGGAAGAAGAGCCGGTTTGGTTTCATTCCCTCTTCCCAGTGGGCACGTAACACGTCGGGAAGCTCTTGCGAACGACGTTGGCACAAAGACCATAGTGCCAAGAGTCGAGACCGCCGAGAGCATGAAGTGTCGGTGCAATACGCGGCGTTTTCACCGCCCGCCGACATTCTAATTACACAACAGCCATCTGACTTCAGATGACCGGTCAGAATCAGGCATGGGCCCCAGCAGCTTTTAGGCTGCTTTGTTCATAGAACAGGATTCTGACTACTCTGCCCACGAGCCCAGATTAACAATATTATTTTTTTAAGTCAATCTGGTGGCAATAAAAAACCAGGCCTAAAGCCTGGTTTTTAATATTAGCTTGCTTGTTCTGTTAATTATTGTCTGACCATCTTTATATACAAAGATTTGGCCTTACGACTGGACATTTATTCTGGTTTATCGTGCTAAAATTTTGGTAAACCTTAAGACTATTTAATATTTAAACCCTCAAGATGTTTTTTTGAAGCGGCTATTTCTTCTCGTGTCATCAAACCTGGTAATTTTTCAGGTTTATCCTCTGATTCAAATTCCCCAAGCCCATCAATCACAAGTTTTAATTCCTGAAACATTCTTTGAAGTCCTTCTTTGGTTGGTGAATAATCTGTGGCAAAAGCCGGGCTGGCAGCCATTTCTTTTTCAACTTCCGGTAGTCGATTTCTCACGGCGACTAAATCATCTTTGAATTTGGCTACTTCTGCTGGATCTAAATCACTTAGTCTTACCATCTCTGGATCTTCGTTTAGAAAACCTTCAACAAAACGTTGAGAATGAAGGATTGAACCACTGCTACGGTTGAATTCACCTGAAACCTGACGCAAATCTTTAAAGGTGGAAAAATTATTTCCTTCAAGGTAAACGCGTAATTGGCTGACTTCTTCAAAGATTTTTCTGGTTTGTTCTTTACATGCCTCCTGGGCGATTGCCCTTTCTTTTCCTTCTCGTTGCATATTGATGAAATTAATTAATTATTGTCTGACCATCTTTGCCGCCTCTTCCATTTTTAAGCCGATAACTTTGGAAATGCCATCTTGACCCATGGTTACGCCATATAAAATATTAGCTTGATGCATGGTGGCGCGGTTATGAGTAATAATAATAAATTGGGTCTTATGAGCAAGCTCGGAAGTAATTTGGGAGAAGCGCTGGGAGTTTGATTCGTCTAAAGCCGCGTCAACTTCGTCCAAAATTACAAACGGCGATGGATTGTTGGCGATGACCGCGCAGATTAAAGCAATCGAAGCCAACGAGCGTTCGCCGCCGGAAAGCATGGTAATTGAAGATACTTTTTTGCCTGGTGGCATGGCCGCGATATCAATACCGGTAATGACTTTGCCGGTTTTTTTCTTTAGAAATCTTTTGGGGCTCATTTTTTCTTCAGCTTCGGATAACATGGATAAAATTCCCGGTTGGATTATTTCCACCCCGCCTTCCAATTCGCTTTCAGTTTTTTGTTCTGTGGTTTCTGATTTTTTATCTTCTGTTAAATCTTCTTTTTGTAAAATCAATTCCGCCTTGCCGCCACCAAATAGAATTTTGAAATATTTAGAAAATTCCTTGCTAATTTCTTTGAAAGCGACGTCAAACTGAACTTGAATTTTATCGTCCAAATCATTAATGACTTTTTCCAAAGAATTGATGGAATCTCGCAAGTCTTCGGCTTGAGTGGATAGAAAATCGTGGCGTTCTTTGGTCTCGGTGTATTCTTGAATCGTTTGCGGATCAACGCCGCCGATTAACTCTAACTGATGTTTCAAATTCAGCATTTTTTGCCGGGTTTCACCTTCGTTTATCGGCTCTGATTTGTAAGATGATAGCCAGGTCAATTCGCTGGTTTCGTCTTTAATTTCTTGTCTCAAGTCTTGTTGATGGGTTTCTAGCCGCGCCATTTCAACGCGCAAAGTTGAAGCCTGGTTGCTCAAACGGTTATACTCATCTTGTTTGGTCGTGATTTGTCTTTGTAGATCAAAAAATTTGCCTTTTTTTTGTTCTTCTTGCTGGTTGAAATTTCCGATTTCTTTTTGCGCCGCGGCCAATCTTTGATCAATGCCGGTTAAATCATTTTCCACTTCGGACAAATCTTTTAACAAATTTTGATCAATTTCGCCTTGAACTTTTTCTTTAATTTTTGGATTCTCCATTTGATCCAATAGCTCGCGGGTCAAACGTGAAATTTCTCGGGCGTCTTCTTTGGCTTGGGAAAATTTGGCCAAATCCTTATTATCCAAACTGGCTAACATCTTTTCTTGCAAGCCGGTAATTTCTTTTAGTTTGGCAATTACTTCGGAAAATTGCAGCGGAACCGCTTTTTGGATTAAACGTTGTTTAGCCAGATCAATTTTATTCTTTAAAATCATCTGCTCTTCGCGCAATTTATTTTTCTCATCTAAAATACTTTGATATTTTTGCTGCAATTCCCCGAAGACTTTACTACGGGAATCTTCCTTTTCCAGGGAACGTAAATGATTCTGCAGTTCGCGTAAGGCAATATCTTTTTCGCTTAAATCTTTTTCCACCTCTTTAAGCCTGGGTTTGACTTCAACAATTTTTTCCTCCAAATTATGCCATAAAAAGCCGTAGTATTGCTGAGCCACTTCTTTTAATTCAATTTCAATTTTTTCTCGGCGTTCAAGGCGTTTAACTTGGCGCGTCAGGGAATTGAGCCGGGGCGTAATTTCAGTCAGCAAGGCATCCACTTGGCGTAAATTATTCCAGGCGCTTTCCAATTTATTTATTGATTGATCGCGTTTGATTTGAAATTGTTTGACCCCGACGGCTTCATCAAAATAATCTTTTCTTTCCGCCGGCGTGGCCATAATCACCGAATCAATAGAACCCTGGGAAACGATGCTGTAGCTTTTTTGGCCGAAATTTGATTTGGCCACCAGCATTAAAACATCCTGCAGTCTGACTTTGCTTTTATTGATTAAATATTCGCTTTCGCCGTTGCGATAAACTTTCCTGGAAATTATTACTTCCTGATAATCAATGGGCATGGCGCCATCCTCGTTATTTAAATGCAAAGAAACCTGAGCCAAACTCAGGCGCGCTTTGATATCGGAGCCGGAAAAAATTACATCCTCGGATTTTTTACCGCGCAGGCTTTTGAGGCTTTGTTCACCCAAGACCCAACGCACGGCATCCACAAAATTTGATTTACCCGAGCCATTGGGACCGACAATACAAGCAATGCCGCAGCTGCCGCTTAAAGTCTTTTTTGCCATCATTGAATCTGAAGAGACTAAAGGACAGCCCTGTTCGGGCCGTGGAAATTCTAAGATGGTTTTTTGGGCAAATGATTTGAAACCCTGGATTTCAATCTTTTGTAAAAACATATTCAATATTAAATATATTTTAACATTTTCTCGCCCCTGACGGCAAGATGTAAAAGTAAATTTTATTTAATTAAGCAAATTGACAGATACTGCCAGTCAGAGTAATTTGAATAATTAGAAAAGGAGGGCAAGTCATGAGGATTCTAGTCATCGGACAAGCCGAGTCAACTTTGGCCCTGCTGCATTGGCTGCAACGGCTCAAAGAACAAGTGTGGCCAAATGATCTAATCAGTCAAGCGGCCGCATCATGTTTTTCACAATTGGCAGTCAGTCATACCAACCAAGCCACCGAAGCTATGGCTTGGGCACGAGAAGGTGGCGACATAATTTTTTTGGACTTAATCACGCCGGAGATTCCGGCCAAAACGAATTTGGCGCCTTTTCGGCAGTTTGAACCTGACGAGCGCGCCGGAGCCTGGTTACTTCATCGGTTGAAAATGGGTCGCTATAGTCAGCCGCGCGTGGGAGTGATTACCACCAATATCGGTCGCATCAGGCAATTGTGCCGCCCTTGGGGCAAAGTGGGTTTACTGGCCGCGCCCATTGAGCCCAGGACATTTCAATGGGTGCAGGATCATTTGATTGAAATCCATCAAGCCAAGTCTTAGAAAAGGAGCAGGAATTTCTAAGACTTTTTATTTTTACCTGATCAAGATTTTTATGATGAAAAATGATATAATGCAGAAAAGGTAAAATATTATGGCTAAATCCCAAGAAAAATTTGTCGTCATTGATGGTAACGCTTTAATTCATCGCGCCTGGCATGCCTTGCCGCCGACTTTAACGACCAAAAGCGGGGAAGTGGTAAACGCGGTTTACGGCTTTACCATGATTTTGCTCAGAGTTTTAAAAGATTTAAAGCCTGACTATTTGGCCGTAACTTTTGATTTGGCGGCGCCGACTTTCAGGCATAAAGAATTTAAAGAATACAAAGCTCAGCGCGTCAAACAAGCCGATGAGCTTTACGCGCAAATTCCCAGAATTAAAGAGGTGGTTCGGGCTTTTAATATTCCCATTTACGAAAAAGAAGGTTTTGAAGCTGACGACGTTATCGCCACCTTAGTTTGCGATCAGGCCGTGGAAAAGATTTTATCTATTATAGTTACCGGTGATATGGACACAATGCAATTGGTTGATGAAAATACCCAGGTTTTTACCATGCACAAAGGCCTGTCCGATACTTTAACTTATGATATTGAAGAAGTAAAACGCCGCTATGGCGGCTTAACGCCGGAGCAAATGGTGGATTATAAGGCTTTGCGCGGCGATCCATCAGATAATATTCCCGGCGTTAAAGGTATTGGCGAGAAGGGCGCGATTAATTTACTTTTGGAGTTTAAAACTTTGGATAATATTTATAAAAATCTGGATTCGGAAAAGATTTCCGAACGTTATCAAAAGATTTTAGCCGAGCATAAGGAAGACGCTTATTTTTCCAAAAAAATGACGGAGCTGGTCAAGGATGTCCCGATTGATTTTAAATTGGCTGACGCCAAACTCAACGGTTATGACTTGGGTAAGGTGGTGAGTTTATTTCAAGAATTGGAATTTAAATCTCTGATTGCCAAGTTACCCAAGGAATTACAGCAAGGCCAAATCGCCAGCCAGGGCGCGTTTGATTTTTCCGACCAACCCCAATTAGTCAAAGAAAAAAAATCGGATTATCATCTGATTAAAAACGATAAAGATTTTGCTGAGTTTTTAAAAGAATTAAGCAAACAAAAAATTTTTGTTTTTGATACCGAAACCGGCGGTTTAAATCCGCTTGAAGACGAACTTTTGGGTATTAGTTTTTGTTGGCACGACGGCTTGGCCTACTATCTGCCGGCACAGAAAAAATATTTGGAAGAGATCAGGCCGATTATGGCAGATAAAAATGTTAAAAAATGCGGCCATAACATCAAATTTGATTTGCAGGCTTTATTAACAGCGGGTGTTCAAACTCAGGGGGTACATTTTGATTCCATGATTGCTTCATATTTAACGAACCCTGGCTCGCGCCAGCATAATTTGGATGGGTTGGCTTTTACCGAGTTGGGTTATCAAATGCAGCCAATTGAAGCCTTAATCGGCAAAGGCAAAAATCAAATTACCTTAAAGGCAGTGCCAATTGAAAAGGTGGCGGATTATTCTTGTGAAGACGCGGATTTTACCTGGCGTTTGATTAAGCCTTTGACTAAAGAGCTGGAAGAAAAAAACAATTTTGGCTTGATGGAAAAAATTGAAACGCCGTTAGTTGAAGTTTTGGTGGAAATGGAAAGAAACGGCATTATGCTGGATGTGGCTTTTTTGAAAAAAATGGCCAAACAAGTTGACGCCAGGTTGGAAAAAATCGAGGAAAAAATTTATAAATTAGCGGGCGTAAAATTTAATATTGCTTCGCCGCTGCAACTAAAAGAAATTCTTTTTGAAAAATTAAAAATTTCCACTCAGGGTTTAGGGCGAACCAAAACCGGTATCTCGACCGCGGCCGATGAATTGGAAAAACTCAAAGGTCAGCACGAAATTATTGATTATATTATCGAATATCGCGAGTTGGCCAAATTAAAATCAACTTATTTGGATGCTTTGCCTAAGCTGGTTGATGCCGGCGGCCGGGTCCATACCAGCTTTAATCAAACCGTAACGGCAACCGGCCGCCTGTCTTCGTCCGAGCCGAATTTGCAAAATATTCCCATTCGCACGGAATTGGGTCAAAAAATTCGTCAGGCCTTTATTGCCCCAAACGGCTTCAAAATCCTTTCAGCCGATTATTCGCAAATTGAATTGCGCATTATTGCTTCCTTGGCTAATGATAAAAAAATGATTGAGTCGTTTAAAAAAGGGGAGGACATTCATACGCGCACGGCTTCCGAAATCAATAATGTGCCTTTGGAAAAAGTTACTAAAGAAATGCGTTATGCCGCCAAAGCGGTGAACTTCGGCATTATTTACGGCCAAGGCCCGCATGGTTTGGCGGCCAGCACGGGAATTTCTCGCAGCCGGGCCATGGATTTTATCGATCGCTATTTTGAAGTGCATGATGATATTTATAACTATTTGGAAAATACCAAAGTTTTTGCCCGTCAATCGGGTTGGGTAGAAACTTTATTCGGCCGGCGCCGTTATTTACCGGAAATTACTTCGTCTATTCAACCAATTCGCGCGGGTGCCGAGCGCATGGCCATTAATCATCCGATTCAAGGCACGGCCGCGGATTTGATGAAGCTGGCCATGATTGAAATTTATAAGGAATTGCCAAAAATTTCCGCTCAAACTAAAATGCTCTTGCAGGTTCATGATGAGTTAGTTTTTGAAGTACCGCAAAAAGATTTAAAAAGAGTTGCGGATTTTGTCAAAGATAAGATGGAAAATGTCTACAAATTGCGCGCGCCGATTGGCGTGGAGGTGGAAGCGGGAGATAATTGGGGAGAGACCAAAGAGATTAAATTTTAGTTAATCGTAGCCATTAAACATACTATTTAGTAATGTTTTTTTATTTATCTTTATAATATAAAAAAGCATAATTTAGGTATTTTTTGTAATATTGACAAATTTTATTAAATATGACATAATACTTTGTTGGGCAGCCTGTTGCTGCCTAAGCTCTTTGACTTGCTTGGCCGGTTCATGGGGAATCGAGTCAAGCATCCGAATTAAGTAGGAGTATGCGTCATGAAAACGCACGAAGAACAAGAGGGGAAAATCCCCAAGGTCAGAACGATCAAGGTGGGCTTTGGTTCCACCAGCTTGGAGCCCGCGTTTTTTTGGGCTCTGCTGGAGTTTTTAATGCAGGTGCGCCGGCATTTGGGCGTCAAGCGTGGCGAGATCAGTTGGAAGTTCGTCTCGTCGGCACATTTGATTAAGCCTGACCCGGAGGCTGAACGCAAGACCATTGAGTTCAGTCGTAATCGAGGTGTAATATTCTTCAACGTCTTGGGCGGTTGGGACCAACACGGTTCTGAGCGAAATAAGTCGCTTTGCGAAATCTGTTCGCTCGATTTAGTGCGGGGTGAATACGACTTCATCAAGTATCGCCCGTGGTTGCTGTCAATTTTTGAGGCGGTGCGCAAAAATGACATTGACGGTGAAGCACTGCCGTGCACCAGCGCGGAAAATATTCGAACGCTAATGTCAGGTTTAGCGGTCTCCCAGCAGGGCAACCC
>JBAYMO010000032.1:0-10882 GCA_041663485.1 Candidatus Buchananbacteria bacterium
GGCGTGATGACCGCTTGCGGTAATCAGCCGGCCAAATGTTTGGCTCAAGATAAGGATGAACAAAAAACTTGCTGGGATGAACAAACCAAAGCTTTCAGCTGTCCGGCGCAAATGTTTACTTATGCTTATCGTTCAGCGGCTAACGGCACGAGTTATGAATTGTATGGTAATTTGGAGTTTGCCGATTCGTGGAAGACATCGGCGACTAATTATACTTTGCCATTTTATGGTAATGCCGCGGCTTGCCAAGATTTGAATTTTGAAATTCATCAATCAAAGACCAAAGTCAGCGTACCAGCCCCGGCTGATTGCGCCATTAAATATTGTTGGGGAGCCAATGGTTTAATAATACAAAATGGGAGTGCTCTTGATTGTTCCGCTAACGTCGCGATTTGTCCGGCCAATTCTCGCTGCACTGGTGACGCGGATTCGGACGGGGTCTGTGATGAAGGTTTAACCGATAATTGCAGCCCGAAGCTTGATTGCTCGAGAAATCCTAAAGATTGCTATAATCCTGATCAGCGCGACAGCGACGGTAACGGTAAAGGGGATGCTTGTGATAATAACTGTTCAGCCGATCGTGACAACGACAGTATTTGTGATGAAGCTGATAACTGCAAAACGGTGAAAAATCGCGAGCAAACTGATTCGGATAATGATGGTATCGGTGATGCTTGTGATCCGTGCACGGATGTTGATGCTGATGGTTATTGGGACATTGATACTGGCGCCAATGACGCCAAAGTCTGCCCCAAAGATAATTGCGCGCCAGCTGATTCAACCGGTAATAATTGTGATCCCAACAGTTCTGCGGCCAACAAATGCACCAATGCCAAACAAATCGATTCTGACAATGATGGCTTGGGTGATGTTTGCGACCAGTGTCTGGATTTTGACCAAGACGGTATGGGTGACTATTCATTTTTTACTCATAATTTGAATAGTTATTCTGCCGCTAACCTAAGTGCTTCGCAAATTTGGCAATTGGTTGGCTGCCATGGCAATACGACGGGTAATTATGCGCCGTTTGATTTTACGCCCATAGCGGAAAACGTAGCACCTTTTAGTAGTGCTAATCCTAGGTTTGCCGACGCCAGTTTCATTTTAGATAATTGCCCGGGTGGTCCTTACGGCGCGACTTGCTATGATCAGTTCGGGATTAAGATTGCTTGCGCTAACCCGCCAGTGGCGGAATGGACAGACGAAAATAATGACAAACATTTTAATTCTCAAGCTGACAGAAATTTGAATTTTGCCGGTGATATTTGTGATCAATCGGGTGACGGCCTGCTCGATGAAGGGGAGGCCTGTGATTGTGGTTCTTCGACTCTGTCGCGCGATCCGAATAATCCTTTTGTTTGTACGACTTTGAATAACGTGGCATGTATCCACTCCATGCGTTACGGCGATTGCTGCAGCTATTGCCGCATCAATACCGAAACGGGTGAAAATGAAATCGCCCAGTCTTGCGGTCCCAGCTTTGGTGATTGCGAAGTCAACGGGGCGGAAGAATGCGATTGTTGTGCCACCCAGGCTCAGCGTAATAGTTTAATCACTGACCCGAGTCAGCCCGGTCTTAACCCCGATGTTAACGGTATTACTTGCCTGTCCGCGGCGGGCACGGCTATTTATAACAATGTGGCTTGTGGGCCGGTTACGGATTATTCAACCGACGGCGTCTCTTGCAGTTATTGCAGCCAGGGTAGAATTGTCGAGCAGCGCGGCCCGTATTTCGGTGATGGCACAGTGCAAGATACTTATGAAACTTGCGATTGCGGCAGCCAGACTATTTCGACCAACGCCGCCATTGGCTGTAATATGACTTGCACTAGAGTTGATCCAACCAGCGGCGCTAATATTGAATATTCATGCCAGAATATCTGCGGTAATGATCCGGTAACCGGGCAGCAAGTTTGCCAGGACGTGCCTTGTATTACCGGCTGCAGTTCTTTGAATGATACAGCTTGTAAACCAGGTTTAAATTGTGATGCCACTTGTGCTTATTGCAGCCGTAAACCTAACGCCGATAATACACCCAATGGCGCCAACGAAGGCGGATTAATCACTTACGCCGGCGGTTTATGTTTTGCCTGCAGCTCAAGCAGCTGCGATGCCACTTGTGTTAATACGCCCAATGATGGTTGTTGCCGTGACGGGGAAACATTTTTTGATGATTATGCTTGTCCGATTCGCGTGGGCGATACTATTAAAATTGCGACAGTGCCTAACAACGAAGGTTGTGGCACTTCATATGGCCGGCCATTCTGTCATCCCGAGTCATTCTTAGGCGCTTATGACCGATTTTTAACCGTTCCCGGCATATTCGCCGTGGCCAATAATTTGTTAGGCTTCCAGTTTGTCGAAGCTGATTCAGCCAAATGCAAAAATACTAGTAGCGTACCGACCGTCGGTGAGCCGATTATTAATGGCAGCTGCGTTGGTATTCGGGCCATGGGTAAAGACCTGGCTCCGGCGGCCAGTCGGCTTAAATTTGGCTCAATCGTCGATATGTTCTCCGGTAATACTTTATCGGGTAAGTGGTTAACCATACAAGGCGATGCTAACGACAGCTGGGACACCTGGAAAATAAATATTAGAAGTTTGACTAATCCGGTCTATTTAACTTTAGGCAGTTCCATTTCCATTCAATCGGCCAATATTGATAATAGTACGGGTGATGATACGTTCTGGTCGGCTCGCTGGAGTGATTTTTTCAACGGCGGTAAGGGCCCAATTGGCCAAGCTGACGCCGAAAAATCTTGGGAGAAATTCAAGATTTGCACCAGGGAGGGTTTTTGCTCCACGAGTCAATTATTAGCGCAACAGTGCGCGGCTGATTCTGATTGTACAGTCAACAACCCTTGTTCGCGCTGCGTTACGGTCAGAGACAATTATAAAATCTGTTCTGATACTCAATACGCTTATGATAATTTAACGCAAACTTACAGCGAATCACCGGTTTTAAGTTGCAGCGGCGCCACCGAAGATTTATGCTGCCCGGCTGGTTGTGTGTTTTCCGATGACACGTCGGCGGCGGCTTACGACAAAGATTGTTCCGCTTTAAAAGTTGGCACGGCCATTACTTTGAAAGCCTTTGACGCGACTGAAGGCATGGAAAGCCGAATCCCAACCTTCTTATTTGGTGGGCGGGCGGCCAGTGATTCGTATGTTAGAAGAAAAGCGTCGTTTGAAACGGCGGAAAAATATTATTTATCACCGGCCGCGGCTGATACCTGCGGTGGCAGCGGCGAGTCTTTGCCGATGCCGGGCAAGGGACCGGGCTGGTCTGAATATGAAGGTGGTAGGGATTATTTTAAAGAAGGTGATTGTCTGTCTTTCAAAAACACATCTGGCAATTATATTGGCATGGAATGTATCGGCAATTGGGCCTTGGGTTGCTGGAATGGCGAATGGCTGAAGGAAAATGGTACTGGCAATTCTTTTAAAGTTCATACGGCTGACGGCAGCTCCATTAAATACGGTTCAGTTATTACTTTGCAAGCCGCTTCTATGGTTGAAGGCCAGGGTACAGGAGATTATATCGGTACCAATTGGGGCTCAAACGAATTTAAGGTTGGCTGGGATATCTCTAGTAAGCCGACCAGCCGGGAATTTAAAGTTTGTGATGAAGCTGGCCGTTGTGAACCGGAGTGTCAAAGCGATAATGATTGTGGCACTTGTTTTAAATGTCAGAATCCAGGTCAATGGACATCACAATGTCAGGCTGACCCCAGCTGCAACTATGATCAAAGCGGCAATGCTTGCACGGATAATGGCCATAATGACGGTTGTTGTGCTTTCGGCAGCGAGACGGTAGACAATGAATCAGCTTGTGCTTACCAAAGCGGTGATACGATTAGTCTGCGTTATGATTCTCAGCCTTTGTATCTTTCGGCCAATGACAGCGATGGCGGACAAAGCATTCCCTACGCTTGTGTCCCGGGCGGACCAGCTTTAAAATTTGACTGGCGTTTGAATCGAACCAGTGTTAGTGGCGACTGGGAAAAATATTTAATTAATAAATGTGATAAAACCAAAACCGGTTGCGTTCATATCAGCGGTCCGCTCCGTTATGGTGACGTGGTGGAATTAGTGAGTAAGCGTAATTCGTGTCCTTTGATGCTTGCCACCAATCAATATTTTGCCTGGGTGCCATCGGCTGATGCCTGGTTTCCCAGCTCTACGGCTTCTGACGTAGAATTTGGTGATGATGAAAAAATATATTTAAAATTGTGTTCTAGTGTGACCAGCGGCGGCTGCGCCGAGGGTAATGGAGTAGGTCAGCCAATCACTAAGGGTGATTTAGTCGATTTTGAAAAGGGATCCTGGCATGCTACCGATGGCTGGGTTGGGGTAGGGAAATGGTTATATGTGAACGGCGTTGAGGCTGGTGAAACAGGTGATAAAGACAATCCGGTTTACGTGAGCGGAAATAATTCCGACCATAGTGCTTTTTACATGTGTGACACAAATGGTTTCTGTAATTGTCAGGAGTCTGGTATGATTAATTGTGGCGGTACCTGTCAGGAACCGATGATTAATAATTGCGTAGAAGATCAATGCAATACTTATACTTTTGATGTTTGCCAGGGTTGTCAGCTTAAGCCTAAAGATTTGCCGCAGTGCTCGGCTTGCAGCGAATCTAATTGCCAGGCGTCATGCAGTAATAGTAGTAACGATGGCTGCTGCAAAAACGGCGAGACTATTCAAAATGAATACGCCTGTCCCATTGTAGCCGGGGATTGTGTTAGTCTGTATTCGCTTTCGGCCGGGTACTATCTGGATAAATTCACTTATTCCGGTGATCAATATGTTACGGTTTCACCCACAAAATTGAGCACGGATCTTATTATTTCCCCCAGTGATAGCCGCAATCAGAATTTTAATAATCTTGGCGACTTGTTGGCCGATGGTTCATATTTTGGCTTAGGGACTGATGACGCCAACCGAATTTGTAGCCGCAATGAAAGCGGCTGGTGGCTGTCAAATGACAATTGCGACAAATATTCTTTCAGCCTGCATTTATTGGATGATAAAAAATCTACTCTGGTGGGTATTCAGCCCGGATCAATCGTGGGTTTGGAATCCGGCTGGAGCGGTCTAAACCAGTGCTTTGAAGTTCAAACCAGCGGTACCTGGAAAGGCTGGCTTAAAGCCGGTAGTTGCAGTGATTTAAGCAGTGAAACTAAACGCTTTAGAATTGAAGCTTGCAATGGCAACAAAGTGCCATAAATTATAATAATTTTGAATTAAAATAAAATCTATGTTTGAACAACCGACCAATCCCATGCAACCTAATTCTTCAACTCCGCCGACTCCGCCGCGACCGGCACCAGCTATGCCGACTGGACCATCACCAATAAGAGAGATGCCCAGAAAGGAACCGGAAGATATTTTAGGTGAAGTCGATCGGGCACCACAGAGCTCGACTTTAAGTTCTCGCCCAGCTATGCCAGCCTTTGGCTCAGTTAATCGGCCGACTCCGTTGGCTTCGGTTTCGCAACCTAAACCTGCCTCCAGTTTTAAATTAAAAAAAATTATAATTATTGTGGCCGCCGTTTTAGTTGGTGCCGGGGTCTTAGCCGCGGCTGGCTACTACGGATATTCAATTTTAGCCAAAGCCATGGCTCAACCTAAGACTCAGGCGAATGTTAACGTTAATACTAATCAGTCGGCTAATGTTAACAATGTTCCAGTCAATCAGAATCCGGTTCCAACCCAGCCGGCAGCCGTTAACGGCAATTTGAATTCTAATACAGTCGAGCAGCCAAGCGAACCGGTAGATAGTGATAAAGACGGTTTGACCGATACGGAAGAAAAACTCTATGGTACTGATATCAATCAGGCCGATACTGATCATGATGGCCTAACTGATCGCGATGAAGTAAAAATTTATAACACTGATCCGAATAATCCCGACACCGACGGTGATACTTATCTTGATGGCGCTGAGGTTAAAAGCGGTTACGACCCCAAGGGTCCGGGTAAACTGTTAAAACTTCCTTAATCATTTAGTTTGAAAAGAAAAGTTGTTATGAGTTTATTTAAAAAATCAAAAAATGAAAAACCAAAAATTACAGCTCCGATCGCGGGTGGTGATTTGGACTTGCTAAAACAGGTTCACGTCATGCCCAAACGTTATTACTTGACGCCCAAGAAAAATAATTTTGCCACGTTTTTGATAATTGTGATCGGTTTTTTGATCGTGGCCATTTTAGCCGCGGCCGCGTATTATTTGAATGAAAATCTAAAGCAGGCGCAATCTTCCAAAGTCAAAGCGGCGCCCAGTCAAGAGATTAATGAAAATATTGACGTTGACACTAATCAACCGGCTGCCGCTACCACGACTGAACCGATACCCGAAGAAATTATTACTCCGACTTCCACGGAAATAACGACTCCGACCAGTACTTCGCCGGCTGAAGTACCGGCCGAAAGTGAAACTCCGGTCGTTGAGCCAAACTCAGAGGCTAATAATTCTGCGCCGCCGGCCTTAGCGCTTGATGCGGATAATGATTTATTAACTGCCCAGGAAGAAAAATTATTTGGCACTAGTGCCAATAAGGCCGATACTGACAGCGATGGCTATCTGGACGGGGGTGAAATTTTATCCGGTTATAATCCTTTAAAGCCTGGCAAAAAATTAGCCAATTCTGGTTTATTTGAGGATTACAAAAATTCTTATTTTTCTGTGATGTATCCCAAATCCTGGCGTTTAAAAATTTCCGACCAGCAGGGGACAGAAGTGTTATTTATTTCCGGTCTGGGGGAATTTGTTGAAGTGCTAGTAATTGATAATCCTCAGGCGCTTTCCTTGAATGATTGGTTGAAGCAGCAATTTGGCTCGGCCATGCCTGCCATGACCAGTTTGACAGTTAATAATTTAACCGGTTTACGTGAGTCAAACGATTTAAAGTATTATTTTGTTAAGAACAATGACAATAGCCGTGTGTATCTTTTGACTTATAATATCGGTAATGCCACGGAAGCGAATTTCATGACGACTTTTTCGGCCATGGTTAAGAGTTTTCAGGCTCTCTAAAATTTATGATCAGTTTTGAGATTAATCAAATGGTTAAGCCTAAAATCGCGCGCACACATTTCGTTCGGATTTTTAACAAAATTAACAAAACTTTAAATATTAAAAAAGCGGAAGTTTCGTTAGCCATTGTCAGTGATAGCGCGATTAAGAAAATGAATAAAATTTATCGGGGCATTGATAGACCGACTGATGTTTTGAGTTTTGGTAAGGCCAGTCGACAGGCTGGGCTTGATTTTACGCCAAAAAATTATTTAGGCGAGATTATTATTAGTCTTGAACAAGCCGCCAGGCAGGCCAAAGCTGCTAAACAATCATTACCGACTGAGTTGGAAAGACTGATCAGCCACGGTTTTCTTCATCTTTTGGGTTATGATCATGAGCAGAGTAAAAGAGCAGCTCAAGCGATGGCGGCGCTCGAAGAAAAAATCGTCAAACAAAAATAAAACGTCAAACAAAAATCAAAATTAAAGGCCAAAAAAAGTTTTTTATCCGTCGGAGCTTGGTATTTTAGGTGATTTAATTAGAGAATTTGCCTTTTAAATTTTGGTTTTTTATTTTTCTTGTCGTCTTGACGGTTTTGTGTTAAAATATTTAATATTCATCAAAATTTCCACAGCTTTCAGTCAAAATTAACTTAGAAGGCTGGAAAAACAAAAGTATGGCAGAAAAAGATATTATTGCCGGCCTCGATATTGGCTCCTCAGCCATTCGTTTGGCCGTTGGCCAAATTATCGGCGACCAAGAGAAAATTCATATCATTGGTTCGGCTGAAGTGCCCGCCCAGGGCATTTCCAAAGGAATTATTTCCAGCATCGAAGATGCGGTTTCTTCAATTTCTGCCTGCTTGGAAAAAGCCGAAAGAATGATTGGTATGCCGATTGATTCGGCCTGGGTGGGAATTTCCGGCAGTCATATTATTTCTCAGGAAAGTCATGGCGTGGTGGCAGTTTCTCGTTCGGATGGTGAGATTTCCGAAGATGATGTTGAGCGAGCCATTGAAGCCGCTCGGACAGTGGCGACTCCGCAGAATTATGAAATTCTTCATGTCATCCCTAAGAACTTTATGGTTGACGGCCAGACGGGGATTAAAGATCCAGTGGGTATGACCGGGGTCAGATTGGAAGTGGATACACAAATTATTCAAGGCCTAAGTTCGCAGATAAAAAATATTACCAAAGCGGTTTATCGTCCGGGAGTCAATATTGAAGATTTAGTGCTCTCGATTTTAGCTACGGCTGAAGCGGTTTTATCCAATCGCCAAAAAGAATTGGGCGTGGCGGTAATCAATATCGGCGGCTCAACTACCAGCCTGGCAGTTTTTGAAGAAGGGGATATTTTACATACGGCCGTCATGCCGATTGGTTCCGATCATATTACTTCCGATATCGCTATTGGTTTAAGAATCTCTATCGACGCGGCGGAAAATATCAAATTAGAATATGGTACCGCTGATTCTACCGACATTCCTAAAAGAGAAGAAATTGACATCGGGGCTTTGGAGGGAAAAGAGAGTAATTATGTCTCCAGAAAGTATATTGCCGAAATTACGGAGGCGCGCGTGGAAGAGATTTTTGAAAGGATTGATCTTGAGTTGAAAAAGATTGAGCGGAGTGGTAAACTACCCGCAGGCATTGTCTTAACCGGTGCCGGATCAAAGCTGAATGGACTAGTGGAAGCGGCCAAAAAATCTTTACGCTTGCCAGCCAGCTTGGGTCAGCCGATTAATGTCAGCAGCGCGATTGACAAAGTCAGCGATCCGGCGTTTTCTACCGCTATTGGTTTGGTAGTCTGGGGTAGTCAAATGCAGAGTCGCCAGACTCGCGGCGGTTTTGGAAATTTTCTTGGATTTTTGCCGCTTAAAGGTTTGGGTAATCTAACTAAAAAATGGTTTAAAAAATAAATTGTATACGTTCTAATATCTATGGCCGAAATTAAGCCCGAAATCGAAACTTTTGCCAAAATTAAGGTAGTTGGCGTCGGCGGTTCTGGAGGGTCTGCCGTTAATCGCATGATCAAATCTCAGATTAAAGGTGTGGAATTCTTAGCGATTAATACTGATGTGCAAGCCCTGCATCAATCTTTGGCCAATATTAAATTACATATCGGTAAAATGACCACTCGCGGCTTAGGTGCCGGTATGGATCCGGAAGTAGGCGCTAAAGCGGCCGAGGAAAATCAAGCGGAAATTCGCGAGTTACTTAAGGGGGCGGACATGGTCTTTATCACTTGCGGTTTGGGTGGCGGCACGGGCACGGGTGCGGCACCGGTAGTGGCAAATTTAGCCAAAGAAGCCGGAGCTTTAACCGTAGCCGTGGTAACTAAGCCATTCGAGTTTGAGGGTCGTCAGCGTTCAGAAATTGCTGAGCGAGGTTTTAACAGCCTGCGCGATCGAGTGGATGCGATTGTTACTATTCCTAATGATCGAGTTTTACAAATCATTGATAAAAAAACTTCAGTTTTGGATGCTTTTAAAATTTGTGATGATGTTTTAAAGCAAGGTGTTCAGGGGATTGCCGAAATCATTTCAATTCCCGCCATGGTTAACGTAGATTTTGCTGACGTTAAAACCATTATGCGCGATACCGGCTCAACCCTGATGGGTATTGGCTCGGGTACCGGGGAAAATCGGGCGGTGGATGCGGCTAAGGCGGCTATCACTTCACCTTTGCTTGAGCTTTCGATTGAAGGGGCTCGGGGTATTTTGTTTACCATTAGCGGTGGTCCAGATTTAGGGATGCACGAAATTAATGAAGCGGCCAAAGTTATTACTCAAGCCGCTGATGCCAACGCTAAAGTAATTTTTGGAGTTACCATTGATGAAGACATGAAAGATGAAGTTAAAATTACGGTTGTCGCCACTGGTTTTGCTGAAAGGGAAATTAGAAAAATGTCGGAAAGCTTAAATTCCAATACGAGACCGAGTGTTAATGCGCCGGTTTATGCCCCCGCGGAATTCATCGAGCGGCCAGTCGCGCCAATAACCCCGCCTCCGGTTTCGTCCAATCCCATTACCAGAATTGCCAAAAAAGTGGCCAAAAAACCGATGATTGAAGAAATGCCGGTATCTGGCGGCGAGGATGATTTGGAAATTCCGGCTTTTATTAGAAAAAAAATGAAATAAAAATAACCAATATTAATCTATTTGTTTTGCCAAAGCTTAGTAGGCGGGGTAAACAAATTATACGAATCAATCAACATTCGTAAAATCAGATTAAAAAAATAAAAAATACTGAAAAACAAAAACGGGGGAGTTTGAAAATTTTTAATAAGGCAAAGATAATGTCTTATTTTTTAATCGGGTAAAATTGCCAAATTTGCTTGAAAAATAAATAAAATATTAAAAATAATATGATTTTAGGAATCGGAGAACCCAAATTAAAACTCTCAAAAAATGCGATGACGGTTTTAGAAAGCCGCTACCTGCTTAAAGATGAAAAAGGCAAGATTGTTGAAAAGCCGATGGAGATGTTTAAGCGTGTGGCCAATTTTATTATTCGCGCTGAAGAGCGTTACAATTTGCCTAAAGAAAGAAAGGACGAACTGGAGCAGGCCTTTTTAGAAATCATGGTGAATCAGGAATTCTTGCCCAATAGCCCCACTTTTACCGGTGCCGGTACGGTTTTGGGTCAATTATCGGCTTGCTTTGTTTTGCCGGTGGGAGACTCCATGGAAGAAATTTTTGAATCAATTAAAAATACCGCTTTAATTCATAAATCAGGTGGTGGTACTGGTTTTTCTTTTTCACGTTTGCGCCCGGCCAAAGATCCGGTTCGCTCCACGAGCGGCGTAGCTTCCGGCCCGATTTCTTTTATGTCGGTCTTTGACGCGGCCACCGAAACC
>JBAYMO010000033.1:0-10578 GCA_041663485.1 Candidatus Buchananbacteria bacterium
CGCCCAATCCATTGATCTGGTTTTGAACGATGAAAAACTAAGAAACAATTTAAAAATTCGCAGCCAGGCGCATGCTCAAAAATTTCATTGGCTAGATAAGGCGCAAGAAATTTTAAACGTAATCGAATCTTTAAAATAACTATGAGAATCGGCATTGACGCTCGTATGTTTGGCCCAAAAGCCGCGACTGGCATTGGCTCATACATAATGAACTTGACCCAAAATCTATTTATCATTGACGAAAAAAATGAGTATTTTCTTTTTATGAACGAACCGGCGTACTCCGAATTTCTAACGCCGAACAATCGCGTGCATAAAATTAAAGTAAATTTACCCTGGTATAGCCTAGTTGAACAAATCAAATTTCCTTTTATTTTATTGAAATATCATCTTGACTTAGTACATTTCCCGCATTTTAACGCGGCTTTTTTGTATCCTAAAAAATTTATTGTTACCATTCATGATATTACGCCATTTTTTTTCCCAGGCCCGCTAGTTAAAAAATCTTGGGTTAGACGTCTGGGCTATAAACTGGTGTTTAATCTCTCAATTAGACGAGCAAAAAAAATTATTGTTATTTCTCATCACACCGAAGAAAATATCATTAAATATTTTAAGGCCAAAAAGAAAAAAATAAACCTGACTTACTTGGGTCTTGACTCGACAGTAAAAAAAATTGAAAGCCAGCGCGACTTGGATGATTTTAAATTAAAACATGGCCTGACGAAACCGTACTTGTTTTATGTTGGTGTTTGGCGTGATCACAAAAATGTAACCGGTTTGATTAAGGCTTTTAATATATTGAAAGCAGACCAGGGGATTGATTGTCAGTTGGTTTTGGGTGGAAATTATGATCCAAGATTTCCTGAGGTAAAATCCGCTATTGATCAGTCAAAATTTAAATCCGATATTATTTTACCCGGTTTTATTTCTCAAGCGGAGTTGTCATTTTATTACAGTGCAGCTAAAATATTTGTTCTGCCATCTTTTTGTGAAGGCTTTGGCTTGGTTGCCTTGGAATCATTGGCTTGTGGTGTGCCGGTAGCTGGTTCAAACACAACCAGTCTGCCGGAAATAATAGACGGGGCCGGCATATATTTTGATCCCCGAGACCCCAAGGATATAGCGGAAAAAATTAATCAATTGTTTTCGAATCACAACTTGTATTCAAGCCTCAAAAATCAAGGGTTCAGTGTTTTACTGAATTATACCTGGCACTCTTGTGCCGAGAAAACATTAGATGTTTACCAATCGAGCTAATTTGTGTTATAATATACCAATCTTAGAGATAAAATAATTTAATGACGAAAAAAACAAAAAAATCTAAAATTAACAAAAAACCAGTTTTGAAAAATAAATCAGGATCGTCAAGTAAAGTCCTTGGTTTGACCCAAAAAACCTTAAAAATAGCCAAAAAAATAAGTACAGTCGAAAAGAAAACTTCAGCTAAAATATCCAGTGCAGCTAAATTGAGGGTTAGTAATTTAAAGAATAAAAGTGCCAAAACTGTTGCTAAGTCAAATCAAGCCTTGATTTCTGATGAAATAAATAATTTCCAAACAGTAGTTTTATCTGATAAAGAATTAATCAAGGATAAGCAATCTATCAGCCCAAAAGTTGATAATTTTGATTATCCAGTATTTAAAAAAAATCTAACTGACAAGGTGGTTAATTTCTCCATTGGCAATTACCGAAAGATCGGCGTAAATTTTGTAGAAAAAAAATCCTTACTTAATCAAATCGCCAATTATTTTGTAGATTTTTTTACGCCAAAAGCATTAGCCGAACCAGTTGAAGAAATTGAGGACATTTTTGCTCCACCGCCACGAGTTAAATTATACAATTTGAATTTGCCTCGCCATTGGAAAAAACAGTTGGCCGTTTTTAGCATAACGGCTTTTATTTTAATTTCGCCTTTGCAGGCCTATACCTACTATCGTGATCTGACGAATTCAAAAGATCGGGTATTGTTTATGACTAACGAAGCGATTGAAAATTTGAAGCAAGGACAATCTTCAATAAAAGATTTAAATCTTTCAGACGCGGCCGGAAAATTTGGCGAGGCTAAAGAAAATTTTTCTTCCGCCAGAAATGAAATTGCCAATTTAAATAATTTAACCGCGGATTTATTAAAAATTTTGCCGAATCAAAGCAAAACTCTAAAATCGGGCATGGCGCTTTTGGAAGCCGGCGCTTTAGCTTCCGAGGCGGGCGAAATTTTAACAAAAAGCGTCAATCACATTATTAGCGACGGCAGCTATCAGAATTATTATGATTTGCTAAATTCTTTTAGAAACGACGTCGCTATTTCAATCCAAAAATTTGGTTTGGCCAAAGATAAAATTAATGAAGTTAAGCCCAATAGTCTCCAAGCTGATCAGCGAGAACGGCTGACAACTGTTGTTAATTATTTACCGGCGATTGAAAGCGGATTAAATCAACTCTACCAAATTAATAATTCTGTTTTAAGCGCGTTGGGGGAAAATCAGGCTAAACGATATTTGCTGGTCTTTGTTAATAGTAATGAATTGAGAGCCACCGGCGGTTTTATGGGATCATTTGCCACAGTAACTATCAATCATGGACGATTAGAACAAGTTGATATTCCCGGCGGCGGAACCTATGATATTCAAGGTCAGCTGGTGCCCAAAGTCATATCACCCGAACCCTTGCATTTAATTAATCCTCGCTGGGAATTCCAGGATGCTAATTGGTGGCCGGACTACCCAAGTTCAGCCAAAAAAATTCAGTGGTTTTATGAAGGCGCGAACAATGCCAAGGTTGACGGAGTAATAACTATTACTTCATCGGTCATGGAAAGCTTGCTGGAAATTTTTGGACCAATTAACATGCCTGAATATGAACGCGTAATCACCAAGGATAATTTTGTCGCTGAAACACAAAAGATTGTTGAATTGGAATATGACAAAAAAGAAAATCGTCCAAAAAAATTCTTGGCTGATTTGGCGCCAAAACTGCTGGAAAAAGTCTTTCAAGCCAAAAAAACCGAACTGCTAAAAGCAGCCGAACTGGCCAAAAACTCATTGAACAACCGACAGCTGATGATCTATTTTAATGATCAAAGTCTGGAAAAACTATTAACTGATTTCGGCTGGGACGGCCAAATGCGTCAAACCGACGGGGATTATTTGGCAGTTATAAAAAGTAACATTGCCGGAGGAAAAACCGATGGGGTAATTAAAGATACCATTAAGCACCAAGCTGAAATCGCGCCTGATGGATCAATCATTGATACCGTCACTTTAATCAGACGCCATAATGGCGTGCCTGGGAAAGATATTTTTACCGGAGTGCAAAACAACACTTATTTGCGTTTTTATGTTCCATTGGGCAGTTCTTTAATTGAGGCTAAGGGCTTTAAAGCCCCAGCCAAAAAATTATTTCAAGAACCAGATGATAATTTTTTGGCCGACGAAGACTTAAAAAATATTGAGGGCGAACACCAAACTGACAGTAATTCAGGCACGGAAATTTACACTGAAAATGGTAAAACGGTTTTTGGTAATTGGCTCATGCTAAAAGCCGGTTCGGTGGCAGAAGTAACGATTAAATACCGATTGCCGTTTGCCATTAATTCCTCGGGACAAAATACTTTTTATTACAGTTTATTGACCCAAAAACAAGCCGGAACGCAAACGGACGAAATTTATAGTAATTTAAAGCTTAATGACAAGCTCAAAATTCTGGCTAAATTTCCCGTTGATTTAACTAGCAACGAAAACGAAACAAGTTTTCATGCCGCTTTAGACACGGATCAATTCTATGGCGTCGCTTTAATTGGTAATTAACAAATATACTTATGCAAAGGAATAGATTAAAGCAATTCAAAAAAGAAGCGAAACAAAACCAAGCTAATATCCAAAAAGGTTTAATGTCAATTTACCGCAACCAAGATGGCAGTTTGCCTGATATTTCTCATTTGGAAGTCAGACACAAATCCAAGTTAAAGCTTTTTCTAATCGGTATCATTGTAGTTTCACTAATTCTGTCCATAGTCACTTGGTTAGGTTTTTTATTGTTCAACCCGACCAAAAGCGCCAGTAATAAAAGTATCAAACTGACTTTTGATGCCCCGCAGAATATTGCCTCGGGCGATGAAATAACTTACAATCTTTCTTATAAAAATATTGACAACGTGGCTTTAAGAAATGTTGAGATCATGATTCGATATCCTGACGATTTTCAATTTATTTCCGCTCAACCCGTACCGACGAATACTTTTAATACTTCGTGGAAAATTGGTGATTTAGAAAAAGGCGCCAGCGGCCAAATTGCCATCACTGGCAAATTAATCGGAGCTGTGGGATCCATCAAGTCAATCAGCGCAACCGCTTCATTTCAGCCGGAAAATTTCAGTTCATCATTCAAAGAAAGTTCATCATTCAGTCACCAGATTACTTCCTCAATTCTAGAGTTGAATATTGAAGGCCCGGATAAGATTTTACCGCAAAAAAAAGCCACCTACAAAATTACTTACAAAAATAATTCCGAACAGGACCTATCAAAACTCAAGGTTATAGCCAATTACCCAACCAATTTCATTTATCAAGATGCTGAGCCTAAGCCAGCGGCCAACGAAGGGGATAATAAAACCAATAGTGTTTGGGTAATTGACAGTTTAGCCAAGCAACAAGAGGGCAGCATTGAATTATCCGGTGGTTTTGTGGCCGATAAAAATATCTTGCAAGGCAATATTAAAGTTCAAATCGGATTTATTGATGATCAAGGTAATTTTTCTTTGCAGCAGGAAAAAGATATCACCACGGAGATCACCGAAGCCAATTTGAGTCTCGATTTAATTATTAACGGTTCAGCCCAGAGCCAGCCGATTAATTTTGGCCAAACTTTGACTTACTCGCTTAACTACAAAAATCTCGGCCAAAAAGATATTGATGACGCGGTTTTTTCCGTGGCCATAGATTCTGGCATTGTTGATTGGGAGTCCCTTGACGACAAAAACGGCGGACGCCGCGAAGGTAATAAAATTTCTTGGAATAAAGATCAAATTTCCCAGCTTGATTTAATTCGACCTTTAGATGAAGGCACAATTACTTTTTCTATCAAAGTCAAAGAAGCCAATCAAATTGATATGGGTAAAACCAATTTGATTGTTAAAAGCCAAGCTTTGGCCACGATGTTAAAATTAGGCGAAACAGAAGTTCCTGATCTGACCGTTGAGTCGACCGAAATTCAAAACAACATTAATACTGATATTGATTTGAAAGTTGAGGGACGATATTTTGACGAAGACAATATGGCGGTTGGTACGGGTCCATTACCGCCGGTTGTGGGTCAGCCCACCACTTTTAGAATTTACTGGTCATTGGCCAATAGCCTGCATGAAGTAACAGACGTTAGGGTTTCGGCGGTTTTGCCAGCCGGCGTTAGTTGGTATGACAAAAAATTCGTCAAAGTTGGAGATATTAAATATGACGCAAGCACCAGGACTGTTACCTGGTCAATTGGGCGGATTACAGCCAACAAAAATTATACGGATGTTAATTGCTGGTTTGATGTCTCAGTTGTTCCTACCAGTCAACAGCTTAGAAAATTACTAATCTTAACCGATCAAGTAACCATGACGGCTAAAGATAAAACAACCGATTCTTTGATTACCAAAAATGGCAAAGCCATAACTTCAAATTTAGAGGATGATCCAATTGGTGGCGGCAAGGGTTTAGTGATTGATATTACCGAATAGCCATGAAGACTTTTGAGATATTAAAAGTATCAAAAATATCTAAAGCCAGATTAACAAAATTAAGGACAGCTCACGGGGACGTGAATGGTCCTTTTTTTATGCCCATTGCCACGAAGGCAGCGGTAAAAAACTTATCTGTCGAGGAGCTGACTGAATTAAATTCTCAAATTATTTTATCCAATACCTACCATTTATTTTTGGCTCCCGGCTCTAAACTAATTAAAAAATCCGGTGGATTGCATAAATTCATGCGCTGGCCCGGGCCAATTTTGACTGACTCGGGCGGATTTCAAGTTTTTTCTTTATCAAAAATTAGAAAAATTGACGAACACGGGGTAATATTTTCCGATCCATCCAGCGGCACAAAACATTTGCTCACGCCGGAGCTATCGATTAAAACCCAGAGAGAATTGGGGGTTGATATTGCCATGGCCTTTGATGAGGTCATTGGTTTTCCCGCCACCAAGGCTAAGGTTAAAGATGCCATGGAGCGCACCAGTCGATGGGCCAGGCGCTGTTTAAAGGAAAATACAGGTAAAAACTCACCTTTGCTTTTTGGTATTGTCCAGGGCGGTATATACAAAGACCTAAGGTTATTATCAGCCAAAGAGCTAGTCGATTTGAATTTTGACGGATACGCGGTTGGCGGCGTGGCAGTTGGGGAACCAAGAGAAAAAATGAAACAAATTTTAAATTGGACCGTGCCAATTTTACCTAAAGATAAGCCAAGATATTTAATGGGTTTGGGTCGACCGGAAGAAATTTTAGCCGCGGTAAAGCTTGGTATTGATATGTTCGATTGCGTTATTCCCACCCGCGAAGCCAGGCACGGACGGCTGTATTTGAAGGCAAATAGCAAGTGGCAAATAGCCAATAGCAATAAGTTTTATAAAACTATCAATATTACAAATGCTAAATTTCGCCATGACCTTTCACCGATAAACAACACCAATTTAAAGCAATATTCAAAAGCTTATTTACATCATTTGTTTAAAACCAATGAGCCGCTAGGTATGAGATTGGCCACTTTGAATAATTTGAATTTTTATTTAACCCTAACCCAAGAAATCCGCAAAAGTATTAAGAGGGGGGAGATTTAATTTATGCTTCCAATCAGTATAATATTAATTATTATAGCGTTAATTATTTTTATTATTGCTGTTGGAATTTATGCCGCGGCCACAGATAAATAATTACTTTACCGGATAATTTAGTTTTATTTATGCTAACTAGCAAGTTACAAAAATTTAAGAAAGAATTAAACAAATTGGCCGATAAAAAACAAGCTGCCATACTGCAGCGTTTTTTTAAAACCAAAAAAGGAGAATACGGGGCAGGGGATGTATTCTTGGGTATTATGGTTCCAAAACAGCGATTGCTGGCTAGAAATTATCTAGATTTATCTTTAGCCGAGCTTCAAACTTTATTAAACAATAAAATTCATGAATATCGGCTAATCGCTTTAATAATTCTCACGCAGCAATACGCCAAAGCGGATTTAATAAACAAAAAAAAGATTTTTAATTTTTATCTAAAAAACTTTAATCATATAAATAATTGGGATCTGGTCGATTTATCAGCGCCAAATATTATTGGCAACTATCTTTTGCCTGAGCCTCGAGATGTTTTGTATGACTTCGCCCAATCAAACAATCTCTGGAAAAAAAGAATCGCCATTATTTCAACATTTTCTTTTATCCGTCAAAATCAATTCTCCGACACCATAAAAATTGCCAAAATTCTATTGTTGGATCGGCACGATTTAATCCAGAAAGCAGTGGGCTGGATGCTTCGGGAAATGGGCAAGAGAGATGAAAAATTGCTTCGCCATTTCTTAGATAAAAATGCCAAAATTATGCCACGCACTATGCTGCGCTATGCTATTGAAAAATTACCAGAAAAAGACCGGCAATATTATTTATATAAAAAACGGCCTTAGGTTGGTATAAGGCCGTGGTCACCTGGCTCATTTTAGAGCGGTAATGGTAAGGACTTTGATTCCGTCCTTGATCATACCCAGCTTTTTAGCGGCTCCTCGACTCGCATCAAGCTTTCGTCCCTTAACATGGGGACCCCGATCAGCAATCTGGCCGACAACGCTTTTGCCGTTTTCCGGGTTAGTCACCCGAACGGTTGTGCCAATAGGGTAATCATAGGAGGCAAAAAAGATTTTGTCTCCTGGGCTGTAAATCTTGCCTGTTGACAGAGGCATACCTGGTTCGTAATACCAACTGGCCATCACTGTCCTGGTCTCGTCAACCACAGATATTGGCGCATGGTACAAACAAACCGTAATGAACACCAAACAGCTCATACCAGAAACTCCCTGAAAAATTTTGGGGTTAAGCCAAAAACTTTCATTGGTTGATAGGGCTTAAGTATTCTACTCTGAATCTCAGAGCTTGTCAAGTATTTTGATTGATTGGTTTAAATAAGCACATTAATATGTTATAATATCAGAGTAATTCTATGCTTTATAACACTTCAAACTCAATAATTCTTGATTTTATTTTTGATTTTGTATATTGGCCAATTTGGTGGTACACCAAAGGATTTGTTAAAGTCCTAATTTTTGCGAAAAATGAAATCGTTGAGCAAGCAGAAATTTTAGGCGTGGGAGTTTGGTTAAAAAATTTGTTTACGCCAATGTATGGTATGTATGACTGGGAAAGTCGTTTAATTAGTTTTTTAGTTCGCCTGACTCTCTTATTTTTTAGATTAATATTACTTTTTGTTTGGTCAATATTTGTTGTAATATTCTTGATTTTTTGGCTAATTTTACCGATAATTATTGTCTGGGAAATTTATTTAAACTTAATTAATCTCTAAGTCATGAATCCGAAAGAAGCAAAAAACGACATTTACCAGATTGTGCCTTGCCCAATCTGTCAAGGAACAGGTAAAATTGCCGAAAAGAAATGTTTTGATTGTCAAGGTTTTAAAGCGGTATTATTTAATGGCGTTAATTTCTTAGTCTGGCGCCGTGAAATTAGCGCTTCCAGAATCAGTCGAGACAAAATTAAAAAACTTATTAGCAATTTGATTTTGTTGTCTTTATTTATTTTTGGCGGCGCGGGAATAATTTCTCTGGGTTGGGAAATTTATTATTTTTCTCAGGCTCATCTGCCAATTTCGCAAATATATCAGCAAAAAAGCTGGCCATTATTTATTTTTTGGCTATCAATTTTGTCTGATCTTTTTATTTTTTATCATTTTCAACGTGATTTGGAAAAAAATAAAGTTATTTCTTGGCAAAATGAATTTAATCCTAAAAAACGAAGACTAATTGCCGCTGAAAGTTTAAATCATTTGCCCAAAAACACTCAGGATATTGGCGACTATTATAGTTTATTGGCTCGACAAGTCCTTGATAAAGCATGGCAGCAGGCTGGACGTTTTGAAAATGATCAAGTTGAGCCAATTCATTTATTTATTGCCCTACTATCTTTCAATAAAATTCAGACGATTTTTTCCAGACTAGGCGTACCATTTCCTTCAATTAAAAAACGCATTGAAAACGCTTTGGCCAAATTACCTCACCAAGATAGCCAAGCGCCGCGAATAAGTGATAAAATTATAGATATTATTTATACGTCATATTTAAATGCTTTAGCCAATCACCAAGACAAGGTTGATATTATAGAAATTTTTGAAACCCTGGCTCAGCAACCCAACGAGGTAAAAGAATTGCTTTATGATCTCGACATTACCCCTGATAAAATTAATAATGTCGTGGCCTGGATGAGAATAAATAAGCAACTGCTAAAAAACTGGCAAAAATTCAAACATAAAGCGGGATTGAGGCCCAAGAACAGGCTCAACCGCTCAATGACCGCCATCGCCACACCAGTTTTGGACAAATTCAGTCAGGACTTAACCGCTTTGGCGCAAAATGGATATTTAATGCCCTGCATTGGTCGGGAAAAAGAAATTCAAGAAATTTTTAATGTTTTAAGCGGCGGACCCCGGCGCAGTGCTTTGCTTCTTGGTTTTCCTGGCGTCGGCAAAAATACCATTATCGAAGGCATTGCCCAAAAGATGGTTGAAGAAGATGTACCTGATTTTTTACAGGACATGAGACTGGTTAGCTTGAGTGTGGCCAAGCTGGTCAGTGGTACTGATCCGGCCTCGGCTCAAGGCAGGTTGATGGCAATTTTGAATGAGATTAGGCGCTCAGGAAATATTCTACTTTTTGTCGGTGATATCCAAAATATGATTGGTATTACCGCTGGCCGCCAAGGCAGTATAGATTTAGCCGATGTACTAGCCCAGGTTTTGGCTACCAATTCAGTTTTGGCTCTGGCGACCGCTTTACCCGGGGATTACAAGCATTATATTGAAGGTCAAAGTTCATTAGATAATGTTTTTGAAAAAGTAAATATTGAAGAAACTTCCGGCGATGAAGCCATTAGAATTTTGGAAGCCAAGGCCGGTTCCATTGAATATCATGAGAGTATTTTCTTTTCCTACGGCGCCATTGCCGAAACTATAAAACTTTCTAGCCGTTATTTACATGATAGATTTTTGCCAGAAAAAGCTATCCAAATTCTACAAGAAGCCGCCGCCATGGTTAAAAACTCCAAAGGAAAAAATTCCATGGTTTTGGCCAATGACATAGCAGCTCTGATCTCCAGTAAAACCAACATTCCGCTGACAGAAATTACCATCCAGGAATCGGAAAAATTATTAAATTTGGAAGACAAGATTCATGAGCGCTTAATCAATCAAGAGGAAGCGGTTAAAATGGTGGCTACTAGCCTTCGTCGCGCCAGAGCGGAAATGCGGGATTTAGCCAGGCCCATTTCAAATTTTTTGTTTTTAGGGCCAACGGGCGTCGGTAAAACTGAGTTGGCCAA
>JBAYMO010000034.1:0-8437 GCA_041663485.1 Candidatus Buchananbacteria bacterium
ACTTTGTGGATTTGTTCAATGTCCACGAGGTCGGTTTGGTAATAGAAAAGATTACTTGGAATACCAGCGGTTTTTTCGTTTTTTTTGTTCTTGTAGCCGTTAATAACTGCTTTAATACGCGGATAGCAAACTGATTCAGCAATTCCGCCGTTTCCGCCGTTGTTGTTTTCGTTGTTGGTGCAAAGAATAAATTTACGATTACCACCATCAATCTTGTTCATTTCTAAAACGGCGTGTCCAGTTGTCCCAGATCCAGCGAAAAAATCCAAAACATTTGCATTTGGACGCGACCCTACAACAGCAAAGAGACAATCGTAAACAGTATAGAGTGACTTAGGAAAGTCAAAATCACACTTTGGTAATATCTCACGCAAAAGTTTTGTTCCGTATTCACTTGCGTCGTATTTTTTGTCAGTCCAAACAGTTTTATAAGTGCCGTAATCTTTCGCAATCATTATTTGAACAATGCCACCGCGTGATTCTTTAATTTGGAGGATGTCTTTTATTTCTTCAACGCTTTGTCGTGCGTATCGCCATTTTCGCTCGACACCTTTTTCGTCAATCGGCCAAATATAAATACTACCGTCTTTTTGTTTTTCGTTTGCCGATTTTGGATGAAATTCGTTTGGCGCAACATCGCCAAAACCAATAATCTTTCCACCTTTTAGGATAATTGGATAAAAACAATTTTTTGCGTCTGTTCGCTCGGATTCATTACCCCAGTTTCGCAAGTTTGAAACATAAATCTCTTCTTCGGTAAGTGCGCGATCTCCGATAGCTTTCTTGTTTTTTGGGGCAACAAAAATTGCGTATTCGTGAGTGTAAGAAAAATTTGTGCCTTGAACGCCCTTTGGATTATGTATGATCGTTATAGCGTGCTGTTCGTGTGCTGGAAATAACTGCTCAATCAAAACACCTAAATGAGCCTGTTCGTTATCGTCAATCGCGCAAATCAGTACGCCATCATCTTTCAGCAGGTTTTTTGCCAAATTAAGGCGATGACGCATAAACGAGAGCCACTTACTGTGTCGGTATTCGTCATCCTTGTCTACATAGTCATTGTTATATTTCCAGTTTTTTGCGCCTGTGTTGTATGGCGGATCAATATAAATAAGATCAATATTTTTTTTGTGTGTGTAACTGAGAACCGAGAGTGCAAGATAGTTGTCACCCTCAATCATTAAATTGTTCGGATACGCATCATCAGGATTAAGGCGGTTTTTAAGAACCTCTTTTAAAACAGGTACTTTAATTTTTGACTGCTCAACCACATCTTCTTTTTTGTCTTCAAAAACCAACCCAAGATTATTTTTCTTAAGTTTTCTGATTTGAGCTTCAAGCTCCGCCACTTTCTTTTGTAAATTATTATCTGTCATAGTTATTTGGCTAAACATTATTATTGTATTCGTTTTCCCCTTATAAATAAATCGTTTTCGTAGCGGAGCGGAGAAAACACCTTATACCCCTTTCTAATAAATAAAAAAACAAAATTCAAATTCTTTTTTAGAGCTGGGCGATAGCCCAAAAGTAAAACATGCATTTCACATAACGTTTCGCCGATATCTGACGTCCTAACGAAACGAAGTGAAGTTAGGATGTGGCTTCAGCCCTTGCAGATATCGGCTGTTATACGCTGTCGAAAAAAGCATCATCCTTTTTTGCATTTCTGCATTTAATAATTTTGGCGATTATTCTTGATTCAGTATTTGTTTATTAAATTAACTACTAAATAATAAAGCGATACTGACAAAAATCAGTACGGCTAACATGGTTCCTAGTATCATATATATTGGAAATTTCAACCAATAAAGAATCTTGAGTAATACTTTTTTTAAAATAATTTTTACACTAGATCCTTTTTTCTTTTCGCTATTAATTAGTTCACGAAGAATGTAATATATATCAAAAATGTCCCTTGGCCATTGTTCGTCGTCTAGGTATAGCCAAAAACTTTTTATGCTGTTATCTCTACTTAAGCTTTTAGTTTTTTTTACAAAATCTTTCGGCCTTCTAAATTTTAAAAGAATAACAGCGGCCACAGAAAAGAATATTGCTAGCTTTGTTCCAGGCGGCAAATTCAGGAAATAAAAATAATAATATTTAAATTGTTCAATCATAATTTGGATTTTCACCAACTACTTATCGCTTGGCTACTTGTAGTTTATTTATTTTGTTGCCGGAGCTGTTGATACCGGCTCTTTTAATTTGATCGCAACAACTATTGGCACAATAACCGTTACGGCATACATCAAAATACTGATATCAGTACCTTTTGGCAGAGCACCACTTACTACGATTTGAAGAATAACCATGCCAATAGTAACTATACCGAATTTTCTCAACTTTGGCTGACGTAATTCTGCGCCTTTAGATACAGCAATACTTTTTTTAAATAAGGCAACAATTCCAATGATTAACAAAATGATTTGAATCATAAATTTTAAGTTTAAAGGTTTTTAATGGTATAAAAGTGTAACACTATATTTTAAAGTTATTTCGACCCGCATCCCGCATTTCGCCAAAATTATTAAATGCATTTAAATAAAAGAGGCTTTTTGCGATTGCGTATAACGTTACCCATAAGCGAAGTCGCGATAGCGATTTGGGTGTAGGCTTTTAGAAAAAGCCGAAACCGCTTATGGGTTGTTAGCTGATGTATTTCTTTTCTTTTTTCTGACAGCAGTCGGAATTGTTTTAAAAAATTTTCAAATTTCTTTTTCCGTTTTGAGCGAAGGGCAGAGGGGATTAAGGGGTGAATGCCCGAGCCCAAAACTCCTTATTGGGTTTTTATTTTATTTCATAAATCTGATACAACGCATCTTCGCCTTCGTCATAATAATCCGGCACCAACGCTTCTTCGATCAATTTCACGCCCAAACTTTCCAAATCTTCTTTATGTCTGTCCATGAAGGCTTGCGAAGTTTCACGCAAATGCATATCCAGCAAAACCGGTTTATTATCTTTTTGCGCTTTGACTTTCAGTTTACCAATAAATTCTTTCATAGCTTCCCAACCAATGCCTTGCCTTTGCGCTTCCGGCAAAACCGCAATGTCTTCCATATAGATTGACGGATCGCCTTCGTCAGTCTCATCTTCCACACCAACAATATAAGCGACAATTTCTGCTGATTTCTTATTTGGCCTGATTCCATTTATAGCTATGGAATATTCAAAATCGTTTCCTCTTTTAATATCTTCCGCCATTGTTTGGTCGCTAATTAAATCCGTGCCGGCATAAATCTTTCTTTCCGCTTGCAGAATCTGGTTTAAATTATTTTTATTAATTGTCGTCGTTGCTAAATTATTAAAAACAACTTTTTCTATTCGTTTTTCAATTTTTAGTCTTTTCTCTGTTTTCTTTTCGGTTCGTTCCCAAACCAATTTAACGCTCTTGTCTTCTGCTTCTAGAAAATAACCGTCAGCGCGGTTAGCACCGCCGATTTTATCATATTTATTTCTGTCATCATTCATTTTGGCCAATTCACTGCCGGTTGGTAAATCATTATTGGCTTTGCCTAAAACAACTTTTTTCACGCCAATTTTTTGGGCATATTCTTTGATATAATCAAACAGCTCTTTGGTTAATTGTTCGGAAAAATTGGAACTATAAAGTGTATTGGATTCAATATTATCTACCACCAACGCAGTTTCCCCATTTTCACTTTTTCCCAACCAGCACCAAGCGGCCGTTACCGGTTCATTTTTGGTTTCATCCCAAATATTGACAATCTGCACACCCAGATCGGTGTTGTAGTCAGCAATTGTTGATTCTGCCCCCATATGCGCGCTGTCTATACAAATACAGCAAGGCGAGTAATTTCCTTGATACAAATCTACATCCGGATTTCTCGCCCAAACGAAAATGCTCATCGGTCGAGACTCAAGTTGACTGGTTTCTTTGTCGCCTCGTTCTGAAAACAAATTTGCCAAATCAGTTCTGTCTGAATCGAAGTGATTGAATTGCTCAGCCATTTTCTGATCTATTTCTTGCATCAATGCATCACTTCTTTCAGCGCCCAAACAAGGCGAAATTAATTCTGGCAGTTCTATTTTGAAATCTTCAATTCTTTTTTCCAAATCACTAAATTTATTTCTCAGTTCTTCTTTGGACTGTGTTATCTGTTGTTTAATATCTTGAATCATTTTTCCAGACGGCATTTTTCCAGACAATGCTTCATCTAATTTATTTTCCGCTTCCAGTAATTTGTTTTGCGCGTCAAAACAATCGTTTTTTAATCTCTGAAAAGCGGCGATTTCACCCATTAGTTTATCCCACAGAAAACCTTTTTTGAGATTGTTGAGTTTTTCTTTTTGAGAAGCTAACCCTCTTTCAATGCCTTGCGCTTTTTTCTCATTGCCTTCCGCACGCGCTTGCTCCAAAGCCGCTTCCATTTTGGCAATCTGATCTTCTATTGATTTTGCATCTTCTAAAACTATTTCAAATTTTTCCATTTCCGGACGATATTCTTTCAAAACCGATTTTATCGTATACGCATAACTGTCAATTGTTTCCTTGATGCGATCAATTGGCGTACGAATTTTTTCCGAAAAAGCAATTTCACTGCCACCGGTCGAAAGATTGAAATAGCTGGTTTCGGAATAATTGAGCCATTCATTCAAATCAATTCCTTTCTTTTTAATCGCCGCCATTATTTCTGGATTATCTTTATATTCTTTTAGCCCCTCTTGCATCAATTGGCGAAATTCCAATGATTCCGGATTCATACCTGGATTGTCTGCTATGATTTTCTTTTTAGTGGAATACAATATCTCAATATTTTCCTTAGAATTTTCATCAAATTGAGGATATTTAACTAAAAGTCGAGAAGAAAAACGGGTATTATTAGTTAAGGCATCAATTAAATGTGGATTTTCTTCGATTGCATTTAGTAATTCATCTGGGTTATTAATAAACCCGCAAAGTCCAATAACTAAATCACTCGATTTTTCAACTTGAGCTCTAAATTCCGGCGCAAATTCTGAAATTTTTTCAATCAAATTTTCTAGTCTTGGAAAATGCTGGACTATCTCCTCATATGATATATTAATTTTGAATTCATCTTTGATTGCATTAGCCTTCTTAATTTTGCCATAGGAAAAACACTTAATTACCTCTTTCTTAGTAGCCTCCTGAATAATTTCTTCGGGCAGATTGAATATTTCTTTAATTTTAATAGCATAATTATAATGATGATTGATAGTGTTCTTAATTAACCCTTGCATAACAGCCTCCTGAAAAATTTCTTCGGGTACATTGAATTCTTCTTTAGCTTTTATAGCAGTATCGATTAAGTCAGCATTAAATATACATTCAGTTAACCCATACATAATAGCCTCCTGGACTTGCGGGCTGGAAATGAATTCTTCGGACAGATTGATTTTTTTTTTAACTTTAATAGCTCTATCAATATTAGCTATATCATCCGGCATGTTATGTAAATATCTAATAAACTCTTTCTTGACAGCCTGCATAGCCTCATCATAATTTTTAGCTTTTTTTTCCTTAATTAAATCATTAATAGCATAAGCCCCTTCTTTAGATGCTTCCGCATTTTTTTTCTTTTCTTCTTGATCCAAAGCATCAAATTCTTCCCGATCTTCGGGCTTGGAAAAATCAAATTGTTTTGGTTGTTCTGGCATAGGTATATTTGATATAAAAATTATAAATAAATCGTTTTCGGAGCGTAGCGGAGAAAGCACCTTATTACCCCTCTTTAATTAATGAAAAAGAAATTTGAAAATTTTTTAAAACATTTTGGGCTTTAGCCCAAAAAAGAAAAGGAATATTTCAGCTAACGTTACGAGTATCCGAAGTTTTTTTGTAGCGTAGCGGAGGAAAAATTTGGGTGGAGACTTTCGTAAAAGTCGAAACCGGATACTCGTTGTTGTGCGATGTTTGTTTTTTCTTTTCATTCCTCAGCAGAGGAATAACATTTCTGTAATGAATTAATTGAATTTCGTCTTTGTTTTTGGGAAGAGGGGCTAGGGGTGAATTCCCAAAAACAAAGACTCCTTATTTTTGTAAGCTACACAAAACCTTTTTAAAATCCTCGGTCGTATCAACAAAATAACTCCAATTTTTTCCAGCCGATTGTTTTTTTATATCTAATCCTTTCATTAATTCTTTCATTAAAGTTTTCCAATTTCTGCCATAGAAAATTATTGGCCTAATTTTGCCATTTAAATCTTCTTCTATTTGGTTCATGTGAAATGCATAAATCAATTCAGTTAATGTTCCAAAGCCTCCTTTTGGCAAAACAACTATAATATCAGAATTGCAAACTATGTTATCAATTCTTTCTGAAAGTTTTTTGGCAGGCTTTGAAAACATGCTTTTTTCAACTCTTTGCCAATCATTATCAAACGGTGAATACGGCACTCCTATATTCAGACTATTCTTTTTACCTTGTTCATTTATCGCCTCCGAAGCACCTTCATCTATCGCTTGCATCGCTCCTCCAGAATATCCACCATGTATTATTCCAAAATTTTCCTCAATAATAATTTTGCCCAATTTCCTTATGGTCTTGTAATCTGAGCTATTTTTCTTTAGCGATGATTTTCCCAGGCAAGCAACAAACATGTTCGCTCCTGAATTTTTTTTGAATTTATTTATCATATTTTTTGCAATTCATACACAAATGACATTGGACAATTTTTCCAGTAATATCTAGCGTGGGTTTTTTTAAAATCATTCGTGATTGGCAAGCAAGGTTTCTTACTAACTATCTTGAAATTATTGTTAAAGATTTTTTCGTATTGTTCAAGTGTCTTGTAATGATGATAAAAAGTGCCATTTTCTCCATTGTTTCCATGCATAAAAGCATATCTTTCGCCATTTTTCAGTATTTTGCTGTGAGTTTCTTGATATTTATGTAATTCATAGTCTGGGTTCAGAACGGCAAAAATATATCGTCCGCCAGACTTCAACACTCTTGCGACATCATCAAAATGAAAAATCAAATCATCAATTGAAAGATGCATAATAAAATTTCTTGAAACTGCCAGGTCAAGCGACTGATTTTTGAATGGCGACCCATTGCCTTCGACGAGAAGCGTTTTTCTAATATTAATCTTGTCTGAAAATACCAAATCGCGATGATATTTTTTTGCTTCCTTTACTAAATTTAACGATTGTTCTAAGCCAGTAAATCTTATTATGTTTTCTCTAGCTTTTTCAAGATGGCGACACATTTTTAGTGCGGGGATATTTTCCTCATAACCAAACAAAAACTGAATTGCTAAAATATTCGTCCCAGCACCGAAGTCTGCCACGTGAGCGTCTTTAATTTTGTTCAACTGATTGCAGATTTGAGGGTATAAAATTGGGTTTATGCAGTAATCAATTCCTATATTTCCGTTCTGTTCTAATATTGACCAAAGCTTTGACCAATTCTTTCCTCCATATATTTTTCGCATAACTATTTTTTGACTTCTGGCAGTGTTTCCCACAATAAATCAAATATATCATTAAAAATATCAAGCATTGGTTCAATTTCAATAACCAAGCCCTTGACCTTCATTTTCGGGCTCATGATTAATAATTTGTCATTCAAAATATCAACACTACTTTTGAATTTGTACTTGTCTGACATCACTTTAACTTTTCTATACTTTAAACCTTTTGGTTCAAATTTTAAACCTGCTTCTTTGAAAATCACCTGAGTCTTGATTTTGCGCTTATCAAGCTCTTTTCTAAAATCCTGCAGAAAGACATCGTCAACGGGTAGCCAATTTTCTATGCTGGCAATCGCTTTCCATCTTTTGTGCTTTTTAAGTCCGCTAGTATAAAAATTTTTCAATTCCTGAGTCGTATTCAAAAAATAAACTCCAGGGTATTTTGCCTCTGCCAATTTGATTGCGCTTTTTATGATTTTTTCCATATTGTTTTTAAAAAAATATTAATAAAGTTTCCTTCCTTATTCCCCTATATAAATAAAGAATTTAATTCATTCATTACAGAAATGCGTCCGCCGTAGGCGAAAAGAAAAAGCAAATTTCGTACAACGCGCGCGGGATATGCGATGCGCCTGTAGGCCAGTACTCTGGCCGAAAGGCGTTTCGCATATCCCGAGTTGTGCGATAGTCGCTCAGCTCGCCGAAGGCGAGTGAGCGACAGAGTACAACGAGGGCCTGCCCGCGCGCGTTGTACAAAAGCGCGAGCACCGAGCGTCAGCGAGGGCGGAGCGATTTTGTACAACGTATCGGGATAAGCGAAGTTTGGCTTATTTTTTCTCGTCTTCAAAAAATTCACTTTCATTTAAACCAGAGTGAAGCAAAATTGATTGAAAAGTGCCGTAAGGGATCTCCTTTTTAGACATTTTTATAGTTACGTTTTTTGTCGGGTTGCCTGTTCTACGGAAACGGCCGTGCGACCCTTTTTGTCGGACAAAAAAGAAGCCCTTTTGGCGAAGGATTCTTAGTACTAAACTTAGCA
>JBAYMO010000035.1:0-8188 GCA_041663485.1 Candidatus Buchananbacteria bacterium
ACCAAGCTTCTGGCCGTTGGGTAAGAGAATGTCCGGACCAAAACGTCCGTTGTAACCCTGACGGTAGTATTCCCAAACTGCGCCGGAGATTAGATAGGCCTGGCTGGTAAAAGGTGCGCCGTAGATAATCGCTGACTCTTGGCTTTGAGCGTTTCTGAAATTCTGACAGTCGTAGTTCCAAGGAGACCACTGGTGAACATAACCGCTTGCTCCGTCATTGTGAACCCAGCCAACACCGGCTTCGCCGCCGTGTTGGTTCCAACAATCCACAAACTTCTGGTTGGTTGTCCGGTTTTCCAAACTCCAGCCGACCAAATCTGACCTGGGCTTGATAGTAATGACGCGATCCAATTTGACAGCGTTGATGTCGTAGACAACATTTTTGCCAATTGTTGTACCGTTCCAGCGAGCGTTATAGTCACCATAAGGATCGTTGACTACGATCTGAGTTGGGCTAGCGATGCCAGTAATTACCAAATAGTGGCCATAATTTTTGGTACCAATGGTAATAGTAACATGGCCAATCAACGGTCTACCAGCATTCACTTCCGTTTGGATTGTCGGCATCAAGTCGGATCTGACCGCGGGCTGGATCCAACCACTGACATCGAGTCCGTGGTTTTGGAGGTAGATCCTCAAATCCTCCATGTTCGTCGCCCAATAAGATCCGTCGCCATAAACATCATCAACAGTAAACCCATGAGCACCAACAACAGAATGAATATGATTCAAATGTGAATCCATATCCATTGCCGTGTGAGTAGTATATGCCACACCGCTGTAATCCGTACAACCGGAATAGCCGGTATAGACATAGTACCCAGAATACCCAGAGGTATTTGGCGGTAGCAATCCATAGTGAGTCAGAATCGTTACCGCGCTGGTCGGGCCACAGGCGTTGTGGCCAAAAAACTTCGTCTGATCCATGTCCAGTACCTGATGGATGTATGGTACATCCAAGGTAACGCACTGGCCTTGACCAAAGGCCAGTGGTGTCATCAGACACAACACCAAAACAAACATCACCAACTTCTTTTTCATGACTCTCATTCTCCTCTACAGAATTGTCAAGGTTCGTTGAGTCTCTCATCTTGCCAACAGTGACAAAATGAAAGAAGAGTTTCTTCCTAGACTTAGAGAACTCTTCAAAAAACAAAATTGATATTTTGTTCTTGGAGAAACTTTCTAAAATGAGCGATATGTTGATTATTATTTATTTGTTATTTCATAAATCCAAAGCTGGAAATAATTGATTGGTAGATATCTGGATTTTTTACATTATCTATCCCTATGTTAATGTAAAAAATTTTTGAACTTTTATCCTTATTAAAGGAGCCTGGATAATATATTATTAAATTCCTATAATCACTTTTTTTACCTAAAAGATCGGTACCTGTTGTGTAAATTTCATATATTGGTAAATTATCCTTGCCAATAATCTTTTTATAAGCGGGCTTTAATATTTTAAACAATTGATCAATTTGTTCTTTTGAAGGTGTTTCAGCGCCAGTGCCACCAACCCATGGCAAGGCAATATATTTATAGTTTTGCTTTATATAATCCTCAAAATTAGATTCTTGGTACTTGGAATTATTATCTATGAGGTAATCGGCAGTGAGGGTAAACAAATAATCATTATAATAGTCATTAGCAGCATTATCTGGAGTTTTTTTAATCAACGCCAAATAAGGATATGCGGTATGATCAAATTTTACATCCCCGCCTTGACTTGGATATTCAAAACTAATATTAAGATAGCTATTGGAAATTTTTTGCTCATTGCCATTAGCTGTAATCTGCCAATTATGATCAATTACAATACTGGGATTAGCAACTTTATTGTTATTTATATTTTGATTTTGAATGGCAATATTACTATTTATGTTCACATTAACATTCTGATTTTGGCTAACATTATTCCCTACCGCCGGTGTTTTCGCGCAGCCCGAAAAGACCAACGCGAAAACGATGGTTGTTAATAATAAGGTTGTGAGCTTAATTTTTGTCATAAATATTGCATTTTTTAATAAATTTTTACAAAATAAAAGCGCCTAGGGCGCTAAGTTGATTTTCTTGTTTATTATATAATACAACAATTGCCTAAATAATGTCAATTATTTACTTAGCCACCGGCAAAGAAAAACAGAATTTTGAGCCTTTATTCTCGCCATCACTTTCCGCCCAGATTTTACCCTTATGGGCATCAATCATCATTCGAGCGACGTAAAGACCCAAACCCAAACCTTCGGTATGAGCGCGGAAGCTGCCTTCCCCGCGGGAAAATTTTTGGAACAAAACAGTCATCACTTCCGGTTTAATACCCATACCGGTATCTTTGACGCAAAAAGTAACCAAACCATTTTCTAGCGTAACAAAAACTTCAACTTTGCCTTCTTTGGTGTATTTGATCGAATTATCGACGAAGTTCATCATCACCTCGTGAATCTTTCCTTCGTCAGCCATCACTTCCGGCGTCGCATGGGTAGGTTTATGAAAAATTAATTTTAGCTTTTTCTCTTTGGCATTGCCTTTTAAATTATCCACGACGACTTGCGCCATTTCTTCCAAATGAATCTTAGTCATCTTAAAATCTTGCCGGCCGCTTTCAATGCGCGAAATGTCTAAAAGATTTTCCACCAGTTTAATCAGTCGTTCGTTGGCTTGATAGACTTTTGATAAATTTGCATCAATCACCGGAGATAATTTGCCGAACGAACCTTCCTGCATCATGGAAATGTAACCCTTAATAATAGTTAGTGGCGTCCGAAGCTGATGGGACGCGATGGAAATAAATTCTGATTTAGCCTCGTCTAATTGTTTTAGCTCATCGTTGGCCTTGCGAAGTTCTGTAGTTTTCTTTTTGACCTCTTCGTCCAGCTTGATGTTGTAATCTTTGAGTTCATCGTAAAGTGTGGCGTTTTCAATGGCGATAGCAGCTTGACCGGCAATTATCTTTAAAACATTAAGATCCTGATGGCTATATGGATCACCGGACTTTTTGTTACCAATTACAATAATACCGATCAATCTCTCTTTGACATAGAGAGGCACAACGAGAGCTACATCTAAACTTCTCAAACCATTTAATAAATCAATGTTTTTTGGAATATATTCGCCAGCTTCGTATTTAGTTTCTAGTTCATCAATAACTTGCACATCTCTATTATTTTTGAAATAAAGTGGAAGGATCTTTTCTTTCCCCGAAGCAAAATCAATGATTGTTTTCACTTCAAAACCCTGCTCATATGAAATAAAAAGTTTTCCGTCTCTACTTAACAATGCAAAAGATATTTTACTAAAATGTAAAGATTCATCGAGTATCTCTGAAATGGATTGCATTAACTGTTTAACGTCAAGAATTGTTGCCGTAACTTCAGAAATACGAGACAGTAAAACGTCAGGATCATAACTAGTCTTGAATAGAAATCTTTCAGTCGTCTTCTCTATAACTTTCCTCAACGGCTGAAACCCAACAACCACGAGAATGGCAATAATTAAACCTACCAAAAAATTAGATTTGGAACCAATTAAGTTCTCAAAAAACATTGCAATAAAAACTGATGTCAAAACATAAAGGCCCGTAAGCAAAATAACGATTAAACCAAAAATTATTGTTCTTGCAACGATTATTTTAATGTCCATTAGTCTATATCGGGTAATAGCATACGATATTAAAAAAACCATTATTATGGTCGCCGAAGGGCCAATCCAATTATACTCTGTAGTAAAAGAAAAAAGTATTATATTTGTAAAAATTGCAATAGTTGTCGAAATGGCTGTTCCTAAAAATAAATACAATAATTGGAGCCTGGCTATACCAACCGACTTAACAAATTTTGAAATTACATTGTAGAATGCCCAGAGAAAAAAAATCAGAGTTACAAAAGAGTGTACATAATAACCCCACCCTACATTAACAATAATATTACCATCCATAATAATTGCATTAGATACGATCGATCTTGGTATCAATGATATAATAAAGATTAATACTGGCGGAAAAAATAATATACTCCTAACAAATAAATTTTTAGGCAAAGATCCTGAAGGAAAAACAAAAGTAAAGTATAAGAAAAATACTATGGTAAAATTTATTGCAAAATACGCAAATTGACCCCAAAAATAAACTGAGTTAGCCGAAGCCATTCTAAACATGGCGATACTAAAACACCAAAAGGCAATCGCGAAAATTGTAATAGAAAAAAATATATTTATTTTGCTCTTTCTATTTCTCAAAAAGACAAAAAAAGCTAAAAATAAATTGACAATGCCAACTAAAAATAGAACTATATTACTATAATGCATTTATTTTGATTAAAATATTATATAGAAACTTATGCCTAAGATAATAATGATTATTCTCAACACGTCTAAATAGCAGGGTATTACTAAAAAATCTGTCTATATATTTTTTTATTTCCAATGTGACAAAATATATGGGGTAGACCTTGTCATTTTTACTATTAAAATATTTTAATAAAACGCCTTTATCATAGTTTTTCTTAAAATCATCGATCAAATAGAAAGGAAAATTCATGGATTTTAATTTAACCTTTAAAGAATTTTTTATAAAAGAATAGCCACCCTCGAGATTATTTTTTAACGCATACTCAACAATAACATCCAATAGACCTAATAGAACCAAGTGTCTAGGGATAAATACTTTCGAATCATATCTTTCAACAATCAATCTACTTAGCTCAGCCCTTCTATCTCTTAAAATGACTGCCATTGTATGTGGCTCAGAAAAAATGAAATCTTTCTCGGTTGGTAAATAATTATCTTTAATTAATCTTACTGTTCCAATAATTTTATTACCTACAATCGCAATAAAATAGGTACTTTTACCATTATCAAATTCATCAACATCTCTACCATTCTCGTTAGGATCGATATAATCGTGTCGCAAATAAGAGTCATATCTAAATTTAAACATTTGATCTTTTTCATAGTCATTATTTGGTATCCCAAACTCAATTTTGATAGATTCACCTCCTAATTTTAATGATATTGTTTTAAATATTTGCATTACAACTCCTTAATAGCTGAGTTTAGCACAGCTTGATTGGCATATACCATTAGATTGTCCGATATTGAGCCAAAACCAGAATCCTTCAAAAGATCTATATGTTCATTTTCTTTCATTGAATTTCCAGTCACTTCTTCTTTTTTAATCTTTGAATTATAGTAAAAAATTTTTAATGTTGGAATAATTAATGCTAACACCTTGGCTAATGTCTTCCACAACCCAATAATTTCAAATTCTTTTGATAGATGATTTGTGTAAATTACTGTTGGATTCCAACCCTCAATCACATCAGAAACAACAATCTTACCTTTAGGTTTCAAAATTCTAAAGAATTCATCAAAAATCAACTTTCTTCTTTCCGGAGATAAAGTGTAGGCAACATTATTTAATACAATTTTATCAAAATAGTTATCGCTAAAAGGTAGGGGTTCCGAAAGATCATTTTTTACGATTTTAATATCGGAATTTTTTATCTTAATCATATCGAGACCTTCTTGAATACTATCCAAGGCAGTAACTTTTGCACCTTTCTCAACTAGCTTGACGGACAGATTACCCGTCCCTGCCCCCGCGTCCAAAACCAAATCCCCTTTCTTAATATCCAAACTCTCAATCAATTTATCTAGTAATTGTTGATACGGAATTAAAACATTCAGCACGTCGTAAGATTTAAAATATTTTTTCCAAAATTTTTTATCCAACATAATTTTATCTTCAGACTATCTTAACGCCAAACTAGTTATTAGTATAAACAAACCTGACTAAAATTATTAACATCGGCAGACTAAAATAAGGCCCTAACCAATACGGACCCAACTGAAGAAAAATCAACGGTATTAACGCCGAAAAAACTGACCCAAAAATTGCAATAATGCTGGTCGCAATTAGGGTAACAAAAATTTGTCTTTTAGCAAAGCCGCTGCTGACTAAATATTTCTTTAGCAGATTGCGGAATGAAAGAAGCAAATAGCAGAAAAAGTGAAGATTAAAATACAAAACCCCGATCGCGTTCAAATCATATTGATTGTTCGATGGAATCAAATAAATCTTTTTAACCCAAAATCCCGGGACCACCACTACACAAAACATTACCAGCGCGCTTAAAAAAACTAGAAATATGTTCCGTGTTTTAATAGACTGACCCTGATGGGGAAAATAAACTGAAAAGAAATAAAAAGGAATAACTATAAATGCCCCTGACGCATTTTGCACATAAGACCAAAACCAAGCCATACGTTCCGTTCCCGCCTCTCGAAACATCGCCATGCCCAGTGTCCAGGCAGCCAAAAAGAAAATACCCAAAGATAAAGAAAGATTTATTTTATTTTTAGGATTTAATAAAAAAATAAAAATCGCCAAACCCAGATTTAAACCGGCAATAAATATCAACCCCAAATTTATATAGCTCATAATATTATTTTATATAGATTCGCTTATTCTCGAATAAAATAAAATACGACAAAACAAAACTAAATATTATTGTTAAAAAGGCTCCGAGCCAGTCATTAACAAAGTAATCAAAAAATAAAAACATAATATTAAAAAACCAGCATATTATTGCCGGAATAATGGCGCTGAAAATTATAAATCCCAAGGATACTCTCAAAAAACCATCTTGTTTTAAGAAACTACCATACAACCGGCTAAACGCCAAGATAAAACCTAGAGTAAAAGTAAAGGCGTAGAAAATCCAGAAACATTTGTTGATAATAATTGAATTATTTCCTGGCACAATAATTAATGCTTGGATTACCCAACTTGGCTCAAAGACAATGATCAACGATAATATCAAAAAAATTATAAATAAAATTGATTGGCCCAAATAGTTAATCTTAACTCTTTGGTACGGAAAAAATATAGTAAAAGCCTGAAAGATCATGGGCAAAAATAACCCGGAAATCAATTTAAGCTGATATAAATGATAAGCCGGCCAATACGTTGCCGCTGAACGAAATAAGGCCGTACTAAGAACCCAGATAGATAGGGAAAAAATTGAAAGAAAAAATAAAAAGTTTATCTTATTCTTATAGTTTCTTAATAAAACCAAAAAGCTAAGACCTATTTGTGATCCGGCAATAATTAACAAACTAATATTACTCCAATCCATGATAATAAGTAATTAATTATCAAATTTTAAAAAAAATTTTTGTTTATCTTTTTTTACCGATCCTTAATAAAAATGCCGTAGGTTACAATGACCGGATATAGCCAAACAAAAAATTGTCCAAAGGGATAGATGCCCAGCGTCTGCGGTAAAAAACTCGTTCCCCCGCCGGCGAAACCGATAATCGAAGCAACTAACACATAAAATATTTTCTTTCTTAATATTCCACTGGACTGCATGTAACTCTGGTAAAGAAAATAGATGGCGGCCAAAGCGTAAATCCAGAAGTAAGCTAAAAGCAAAGGGTATAACTTTCCCGCGTCAATCCAATAAAGATAGCCTAATTTGGGCGAGCTACCCGTAACAATTAAAGAGGTCAGGCTCAGTAAAGAAAAAATCACTGCTAATATATAACCCGCCATCAAAAAAGTTAACTTTTTTCTGTCTCTTTTTTGAAGAGTAAAACTTAGAACAAAATGATAGAAAAAAATCGGAATAAAACTCGCCCCCACATGCAATATCTTTGAACCAAGAATTCCATTGCTTTCGTTATTTACTACCAGCATGAATAAATAGCTGCCACTCCATAAACTTATAGCCATACTAAGCAGAAACCATATTCTCACGGTCAATGACTTATAATTTATGATAATACTATAGATACCTAAAACAAGTGATAAAAATGCCAACAAACCGATGGAATAAGTTAGAATAGAATTTATCACCAACATAGTAAAATTATTTCAAAATTTATATAACTCATAACCCTAAAATTACCATTTTATCTGCCATTATTATACAATAAAATCTTATTTTTTACAAAATAAAGTCAACCGAAGTCATAATCAATTTTTTGGCTAAAATTATCCAAATTGAAATCGATGGATTATCAACAATCATTTGATTGAAATTTTTAAATTACATTTTATTTAATAAAAAAACCGCTTGATGTTTCGCGCTATGAAACACCAAGCGTGGGTTAGGGTTAGAAAAGTAGCTTGCCTTAGGTTGAGCTGGTTAAGGCTTTGAGGTCAATTCGCCCAGACCGGAAAACT
>JBAYMO010000036.1:0-7586 GCA_041663485.1 Candidatus Buchananbacteria bacterium
AAGGTTATAACTATGAAGACGCGATTATTTTGTCCGAGCGCGTGGTTTTTGGTGATTATTTTACTTCCATTTATATTGAAGATTTTCAAATTGAAGTGCGTGATACGAAGTTAGGTCCGGAAATTGTTACTTCCGATATTCCCAACATCGGCGAAGAAAAATTAAAAGATTTGGATGCTGAGGGGGTAATCAGAATTGGCGCCTCGGTTTCTTCCGGCGATATTTTAGTCGGTAAGATTACGCCCAAGGGCGAAACTGAATTATCCGCGGAAGAAAAATTGCTCCGCGCGATTTTTGGTGATAAAGCCAGAGACGTCCGCGACAGCTCGCTGTATTTGGAACATGGGGAAAAAGGTAAGGTCGTCGACGTTAAGGTTTTTGCCCGAGAAAATGGCGACAAGCTTCCGTCCGGCGTGATTAAGATGTATCAGGTCTCTATCGCCAATTTAAGAAAAATTCAAGTCGGTGACAAAATGGCCGGCCGCCACGGTAACAAAGGTGTGGTTTCCATTGTTTTGCCGGCTGAAGATATGCCATTTTTATCCGATGGTAACCCGGTTGATATCGTCTTATCACCTTTGGGCGTCGTCTCTCGTATGAACTTGGGGCAGATTTTGGAAACTCATTTGGGTATTGCCGCTGAACGCTTAGGTTATAAAGTCGCCAGTCCGGTTTTAGACGGAGTAACCGAAGAACAAATTAAAGGTGAATTGATTAAGGCAGGTTTGGCCGCTGACGGCAAGATGACCGTTTTTGACGGTCGCACTGGTGAGCAATTTGAAGAGCGCGTAACCGTGGGTAAAATTTACATGTTGAAGTTAAACCACATGGTTGAAGATAAAATTCATCAACGTTCAATCGGTCCATACTCATTGATTACCCAGCAGCCTTTGGGCGGTAAAGCTCAATTCGGCGGCCAGCGTTTTGGGGAAATGGAAGTTTGGGCATTGGAAGCTTATGGTGCCGCTCACACCCTGCAAGAAATTTTGACGATTAAATCCGACGACGTACCGGGTCGGTCCAAGGCTTATGAATCTATTATTAAGGGCGAGCCAATTAAGAAATTGAATATTCCCGAATCATTTAACGTCTTATTAAGAGAGTTAAACGGTTTATGCTTAAATATTGAATTAGTCGGTATTCCAAAGGTCGGTGAAGAAACGGTTGAAAAATCTGAAGAAGCAAAAGAGGAAAAAGAATAAACAATATTAATTATAAGAGATAAGATATGATTGAGGAAAAAAATACAATTGACTTCAATGCCTTACAAATCACTTTGGCTTCGCCCGATGCGATTCATGCTTGGTCGCATGGTGAAGTGACCAAACCGGAAACTATTAATTATCGCACGCAGAAGCCGGAAAAAGACGGATTATTTTGCGAACGCATTTTTGGTCCTTCAAAAGACTGGGAATGTTATTGCGGTAAGTATAAAAAAATCCGTTACAAAGGTATTGTCTGCGACAAGTGCGGCGTCGAAGTAACCCGCGCCGTTGTAAGACGCGAACGCATGGGTCATATTGATTTGGCCACGCCGGCCACTCATATTTGGTTTTTGCGCGGGGTGCCGTCAAAAATCGGTTTGATGCTTGATTTATCGCCTATGGCTCTGGAAAAAGTCATCTACTTCGCGGATTTTATTATCACTCATGTTGACGAAGATTTGAAGATGGAAACTTTGGAGCAGATTCGCAATGAATTCAAAGTTAAGCGCAAAAAAATTGATGCCGATTTCAGCCAACAATTGAATTTAATCAAATCTCGCTTGGGTCAGGAAAAGAATTTGAAGTCGGAAGAATTGGAAGATCATATCCAAAAAGAAGTAAAGATTTTTGAAGATGCCAAGAAAGAAAAGGTTAAAGAGCTGGAGCAAATTTTACGCCTCGTGGAACAAGAATTAAAAGATTTAAAGCCCTTAAAGATTATTTCCGAACATGTCTATCAGGATTTATCTTTGAAATATGGTCCGATTTTTGAAGCCGACATCGGCGCGGCCGCGGTTCGCAGTCTGCTGGAAAAAATTGATTTGGAAAAATTGGCTAACGAATTGGATCAGGAAGTTTTAACGAACTTTACTCCGGCGCGCGATAAAATTTTAAAACGTTTAAGATTGGTTCGTAATTTCCTCAAAAATAATTTACGGCCGGAATGGATGATTCTGTCCACGGTGCCGGTTATTCCTCCGGATTTACGTCCGATGGTACCGCTAGACGGCGGCCGTTTTGCTACCTCGGATTTGAACGATTTGTATCGCCGTATTATCAACCGCAATAATCGTTTAAAGCAATTGCAAGAATTAAACGCGCCGGAAGTCATTACCCGCAATGAAAAGAGAATGTTACAGGAAGCGGTTGATGCCTTAATTGATAACAGCGCCCGACACGGCAAAACCGTAGTCGCTTCAACCGGCCAAAAGCGCATGTTAAAATCTTTAGCCGATATTTTGAAAGGTAAGCAAGGCCGTTTCCGTCAGAATTTGCTCGGTAAAAGAATTGATTATTCCGGCCGCAGCGTGATTGTTGTCGGTCCGAAGCTGAAATTAGGTGAATGCGGTATTCCCAAACGCATGGCTTTGGAATTATTCAAACCTTTTGTAATTTCCCAATTGATCAAACGAGAATTCGTTCATAACGTTCGTTCCGCCAATCGTTTTATCGAAAGCGGCCACACGGAAGTTTGGGATATTTTGGATGAGATTGTCAAAGACGCTTACGTGTTATTAAACCGCGCTCCCACGTTGCACCGTTTGGGTATCCAAGCGTTCAAACCGGTTTTGATTGAAGGTAAAGCTATTCAAATTCATCCGATGGTTTGTGAAGCTTTTAATGCTGACTTTGACGGTGACCAGATGGCAGTTCATTTACCTTTGACGGAAAATGCCAAATGGGAAGCGGCTAATTTGATGTTAGCTTCCAAAAATCTTTTGAAGCCGGCGACCGGTGATCCGGTGGCTCGGCCGACTAAAGATATGGTTTGGGGTTGTTATTATTTAACCGCGGTCAAAGACTCCGGTGATAAGAAAATTAGAATTTTTGCTGATCCTCAAGAGGCAATTTTGGCTCACGAATTAGGTCAGATTAAGATTCAAGATAAGATTAAGGTTAGAGCCGATGATTGGCTGGAAAAGAAATTGAAATTGGCCGGGATCAAAGAACATATCATTGAAACCTCAGTCGGCAATTTGATTTTCAATCGCGCCATGCCCGATGATTATATGTATAAAAATAAAATCATGGACAGCAAGCAGTTGCGCATTGTGGTCGCTGACTTTTTGGAAAAATATGAAGTTGACAAGGTGGCGGTACTGCTGGACAAGATTAAAGATTTAGGTTTGAAATACTTAACCAAGTCCGGCTATTCCTGGGGCATGGACGACATGCCAAAGATTGAAAAGAAAAAAGATATCATCGTTGATGGCGAAAAACAAGTTGAAGAAGTGGAAAATCAGTTTGAAATGGGCTTATTGACCGACAGCGAACGTCATACCAAAATTATTGAAATTTGGATGAACGTAAAAGAAAATATCGTTAAACTCAGTCAGAACACTCTTGATCCGTTCGGTCCGATTTATACTATGGTAGAATCAGGCGCCCGCGGTTCTTGGAGCCAGTTAATTCAGATCATCGGGATCAAAGGTTTGGTTACCAACCCGGCCGGCGATATTATGGAACTGCCGGTTAAGGGTAATTTCAAAGAAGGTTTTGATGTTTTGGAATATTTTATTTCCACTCACGGCGCCAGAAAAGGTTTGTCCGATACCGCTTTGAGAACTGCCAATGCCGGTTATTTAACTCGCAGATTAATTGATGTTTCCCAAGAAATTGTTATTATTGAACAAGATTGCGGCGATCAGGAAGGTTTGGTTTTAACCAAGAAAGCTTCCGAGGCTATTGGCTTTAATTTGATTGATCGGGTCAAGGGTCGTTATTCTTTGGAAAAAGTGGTTGACCCAAAAACTAAAAAAGTCATCATTAATAAAGGTGATTTGATTAATTCCGAGAAAGCGGCCTTGCTTAAAGAATTGGATTTGCCGGAATTCAGAGTTCGTTCAATTATTAATTGTAAAACTCGACGTGGCGGTTGTCAGAAATGTTACGGCTGGGATTTGGCTTACAATAAAGAAGTGGCCATTGGTACGGCCGTCGGTATTATTGCCGCTCAAAGTATCGGTGAACCGGGCACGCAGCTAACCATGAGAACCTTCCACACCGGCGGTGTGGCCGGTTTGGATATTACTCAGGGTTTGCCGAGAGTGGAAGAAGTTTTTGAAGCTCGCCCGCCAAAAAATCGTGCTTTTGTTTCTGAAGTTGATGGCTTAGTTAAATTGGAAGAAGCCAAGCGCGAAGTGGCGGCAGCTACCAAATCTTCTCGCTTTAGAACGCTTAAAGTAATTTATGAAGATTTAGATCAGGATATTTATCCTTTAGCCAAAGAAGATAAGAAAAAGAATGAAAGCATTTCTGTTAAAGATAATCAAAGAGTGAAAAAAGGTGATTTGATTATGAAAGACAAGAATGGTGAAGAGGTGGCGGCTAAGCGTGATGGTGTAGTAAAAGTTGAAAAAGATAAAATTATTGTTTCCGTCAAAGAACAGAAAGCCCAGATTTATCAAATCCCGCCGGAATTTCATTTGTTGGTTAAAGACGGCGATTTGGTGGTCAAAGGCCAGGGCTTAACTAACGGCAGTATGGATTTGAAGCAGCTCTATCGTTTGCGCGGTCCGGAAGAAGCTCGCCGTTATATCGTTGATGAGATTCAGCAAATTTATTCTTCTCAAGGTCAGAGGCTGGATAACCGTCACATTGAATTAATTGTCAAGCAGATGTTTTCTCGCGTGCAGATTACCGAGTCAGGTGATTCAGAGTTGTTGTCCGGTCAGAGAATCGAGAAATTTGAATTCTTGGAAGTTAATGATGAAATTATTAAAAATGGCGGTAAGCCGGCCGAAGCGGAAGAATTACTTTTGGGTGTTTCCAAAGTTTCACTTTCTACCTCCAGCTTCTTGTCCGCGGCATCCTTTCAGGAAACTTCCCGTGTCTTAATTAACGCGGCCGTTGAAGGTCGGATTGATTACTTGCGCGGCTTGAAGGAAAACGTGATTATCGGTCGTTTGATTCCGGCCGGTACAGGTTTTAAACCACCGGTAGTGGTAAAATAAATTAGTCAATTAAATAATCAACATAGCGTCCCGCCTAGGTGGGACGCTTTTGTGTAAAATTTTATAAAAAAAGAGTCCGTCAATACAAACTTGAGCCATGGGTTGTGGTTGGCAAACGATAATTAACCCATGATCGGGGAGCTGACCGTTGCCGTAGCCAGTCGTTAATATTTTTTGTTTAAAAATAGCCAAGTTATGCCAACAAAATCGGGGTTAAATGCTAATTAAGATAGAGTCTAAAAGTAGTTTACGACAATTCCAAATTATGTTAAAATATACAAATAAAATATGTCCCGAAGAAAGAAAAAGTATGGCGGTTTAAACAGCTTGCGCGATTTAAACTTTACGCCGCCCAGAGTTGAGATTTCTCCCCAAACCAAACGCGGCATAATTATTGTCGTTTTGCTCACCTTAGGCGCTTTATCGTCGCTGAGTCTTTTTAATTTAGCCGGGATTTTTGGTGTTTATTGTAACAATGTTTTAGGCATATTATTTGGCATTAACCGTTGGTACATGCCGGTCGTTTTGCTATTGTCGGGGTACTTTATGCTGCGTCCGGCTAAGTATCAGGTTACTACGGCCACCACTTTGGGTATAATTATTTTTATTCTCAGTTTTAACGGTCTTTTTCATCTGCTTTCTCATCAGTATGATTTATTTGAGGCGGCAAAAATCGGTCAGGGCGGTGGGTTGGTCGGTTTAATTCTATCCTGGCCGCTATTGAAATTTTTCGGATTTTGGGCGACTATCTTGGTCACTTTGGCTTTCAGTTTAATTGGTATGTTTTTAATTTTTGATTATGCTTTTTTTCAAAATATTGCCGAGAGGTTCGGTTCTTTGACTTCATTTTTTTCCCATTATAAAAATCAAAGAGATGAAAACAAGATTAAAAAAATACAGGCTGAACGTAGCCAGGTTACGATTGATTCTGGTGATGACGAAGATGAAGCAGTAACTTCCCGGCCGGAGTTTTTAAAGCGGCAAGTGGCGAATGAGGAAGTGGAAGTGGAACAAGAGGGCACAGAAAAAAAACCCGCGATTAAGGTTACCGAAGAAGAAAAAGAAGCCAAACAATTTGATTCCAGCGTTGATAAATTTAAGTTTACCAAGATTGATTTGCCTTTGAGCTTGCTTGATGGCAAAACCACCATGCCCAAAGGTGGTGATATTAAAGCGAACAAATTAATTATTCAAAAGACTTTGGATAATTTTGGCATTCCTTCGGAAATGGGTGAAGCGCAAGTCGGTCCAACTGTAACTCAATATACGCTCAAGCCGGCTGAAGGTATCAAACTTTCCCGCATTACGGCGTTGTCGGATAATTTAGCTTTGGCTTTAGCCGCCCATCCAATCAGAATTGAAGCTCCGATTCCCGGCCGGTCTTTGATTGGAATTGAAGTTCCGAATCAAGCGACCGCGGTTGTACCTTTGGGTGACATTTTAGGCAGTCCGGAATTTAATCAGCGCAAATCAAATTTAGCTATTGCTTTAGGCAAAGATGTCATGGGTAAACCTTGGCTTTATGAATTGGATCGGATGCCACATTTGTTGATTGCCGGTGCTACCAATTCCGGCAAAAGTGTTTGCATTAATGCCATTATTCTCAGTTTGTTGTATCAAAACGGTCCGGGCAATTTAAAATTTATCATGGTTGATCCCAAGCGCGTGGAATTGCCGGTCTATAATGGCATTCCCCATTTGCTGACGCCGGTTATTACGGACGTGAAAAAAACGGTCAATGCTTTACGCTGGGCGATTACGGAAATGGAAAAACGTTTTGATATTTTAGCCGAAGCCCGCCATCGTAATATTGGTAGCTATAATGCGGATAGAATAGACAAGATGCCTTATATTGTTATTGTGATTGACGAATTGGCGGATCTCATGGCTTTGGCCGGTGCGGAAGTGGAAGCCGCGATTGTTCGTCTGGCGCAAATGTCGCGCGCCGTCGGCATTCATTTAATTTTGGCCACTCAGCGCCCATCCGTTGATGTTATCACCGGTTTGATTAAAGCTAATATCACTTGCCGTATTGCTTTTTCGGTCGCTTCTTTGGTTGATTCTCGCACCATTTTGGATATGTCGGGAGCGGAAAAATTACTCGGCCGCGGCGACATGTTGTATCTGTCGGCAGAAATTTCCAAACCTAAGCGTTTGCAGGGCGCTTACGCATCCGATAATGAAATTAAGCGCGTGATTGATTATTTGAAAGACCAGGCCGAACCGGATTATGTGGAAGCAGTTGTGGAAAAACCCCAATCAGGTTTTGATATTTCTTCAGACATGAGTTCGTCCTCGGACGAAGGTGATCCGCTTTTGGCTGAGGCCAAGGAAGTAATTTTGCAGGCTAAGAAAGCCTCGGCTTCCTTACTGCAGCGGCGTTTGCGCGTCGGTTATGCCCGAGCGGCCAGAATTTTAGATTTATTGG
>JBAYMO010000037.1:0-3369 GCA_041663485.1 Candidatus Buchananbacteria bacterium
AAAACTCTTGATCTGATAAATTTTGCTGATGAATATCATATTGATTTTAAATATGCCGCTGATTTGCTCGGGACTCATCTATTGAACCTGGACGTGGCCACATTCGCCGGTATGCCCATTATTGAAGTTAAACGTACGCGCCTGGATGGCTGGGGTAGAATTAGTAAAAGATTTTTTGATCTTTTTGGCTCAATAATTTTGCTAATTTTGCTTTCACCGTTAATGTTAATAACGGCCATGGCCATTAAAATGAATTCAGCCGGTCCGGTCTTTTTTAAGTATAAAAGGATTGGCCAAAACGGCAAACCGTTCGTTTATTTTAAATTTCGCTCCATGGTAAAAGACGCCCACCAGCTTCGTTTTGATCCTCAGTTTTTGGCTCAACAGCAAAATGTCAGGCAAGGTACGCCGATGCTAAAGTTCAAAAATGACCCAAGAATCACGCGAGTAGGTAAGTTTATCCGCCGTTTTTCTATTGATGAACTGCCGGAACTATTTTTAGTTTTTGCCGGCAAGATGAGTTTGGTCGGTCCTCGACCTCATGAAGTTGAAGAAGTGAGCAAGTACCAGCATCATCATAAAAAAGTTTTAACCATTAAACCTGGCATGACGGGTTTGGCGCAAGTTTCCGGCCGGTCTGATTTAAATTTTGAAGAGGAAGTAAAACTTGATATTTATTATATTGAAAATTGGTCGCTAGGTCTGGATATCCAAATTTTATTTAAAACGCCGATGGCGGTAATTAAACGAAGACAAACTACATGAAAATTGCCTTAGTTCACGATCACTTAATTCAAGACGGCGGCGCCGAAAGGGTTTTGGATGTATTTCAAAATATGTGGCCCAATTCGCGGATTTACACCTTGCTTTATGATCAAAAAAAGCTGGGTCAATCTTTTGATCCGAAAAAAATTCATACTTCATTTCTTCAAAATTGGTCAGGCAGCTTGAAGCACTATCAATGGTTTTTGCCATTAATGCCCACGGCGACAGAAAGTTATGATTTGATGAATTATGACGTGGTTTTATCAAGTTGTTCGGCGATGGCTAAGGGTGTAATTACTCGTTCCAACACTCTACATTTTTGTTATTGCCACACTCCGACGCGTTATTTATGGTCGGATACTCATCGTTATGTTGATGAATTGAAATACAATCGTTTGGTAAAGAAGATAATTCCTTTGATTTTGAACAAATTAAGAATGTGGGATTTTTCCGCCGCCCAAAGAGTCGATTATTTTATCGCCAACTCAAAAAATGTTTCTGATCGAATAAAAAAATATTACCGGCGTGACAGTATAATCATTCATCCGCCGGTCGAAACTGATAAATTTTTTATTTCTGAAAATGTTGGTAAATACTATTTAACCGGCGGACGACTAGTGGCCTACAAAAGATTTGATATCGCCATTCAAGCCTTTAACCGGCTAGGAATTCCGCTAAAAATTTTTGGCACCGGCCCGGAAGAAGAAAATTTGAAAAAAATGGCGAAAAAAAATATTGAATTTATCGGTAAGGTGGGTTTTGATGAATTAAAAAAAGAATATAGCCAGGCCATTGCCTTTATTCATCCGCAGATTGAAGACTTTGGCATCACGGCAGTGGAATCAATGGCGGCCGGGCGGCCGGTGATTGCTTACGCGGCCGGTGGCGCTTGCGAAACCGTCGTGGAAGGTAAAACTGGAACTTTTTTTGAGGATCAAACCTGGGAATCTTTAGCTGATGTAGTGGTAAGATTCAAACCGGAAAATTTTAATGCTCGGGCAATAAAAGACTACGCTGGCCAGTTTAGCGTTGAAAGATTTGAAAAAGAAATAAAGAGTTTGATTGAAGAAAAATGGCAGGAACTTAAAAAATCAGAAATCAAATGCGGTTTTTAAAAAAAGACCTGCTTTTCTGGCAGGTCAAGGCTTATATCTCAAGTCCCACGAATATGCAGGTCAGGCCGGCGACAAACAATTGGCCCGTAGCACGCATAACTTGATCGCAGCCATCGGGTGTTAATAAGGCACGGCCTTGCAGACAATTGAAAAATACCAGCGAAAAAATACTGAAGAGTATGAGAAATAATCCGGCCATCGTGACAAAAACTCCGGTTTTCTCACCCAATTCTATCCGAAATTTAATGTACTTGCCTAAAGGCCAGGCCAAACAAAGAACCAGCACAATAATCCAGGTGAAAATATCCATAGCTCTGTCTCCCAAAATGTTTCGAATCCTGTTAATTAGTAGTTTATCACAATAAAATTATTTTTCAAATATGAAAATTGGTGTTGATATTCGCTGTTTAATGGAATCTCGCTATTCCGGAATCAGCGAGTATGCTTACAATCTTTTAAAGGCTTTATTCGAAATTGATACCCAAAATCAATATTTTTTATTTTATAATAAATCCAAGTCAACTTTTTTACCGGCATTCAAAAAAAACAATGTTTTTTTGAAAGGTTTTCACTATCCCAATAAACTTTTTAATCTAGCGATGAAATTTTTTAAAATTGCCGAAGTGGATAAGATGATCGGCGGCGTTGACGTCTTTTTAATTCCTAATTTTCTGTTTTTAAATTTGTCGGCAGATTGCAAAAAACTTTTAATTGTTCATGATTTATCATTTGATTTGTATCCGGAGTTTTTTACCGCTAAACGCCGACTCTGGCATCGTTTAATCGGTCCAAAAAATTTTTGCCTCAAGGCCGATAAAATTGTGGCGATTTCCGAAAATACCAAAAATGATATCATTAAACTTTACGGCGTCAAAGAAAATAAAATCGTTTTAATTAATCCGGGCATTAGTGAATTATTTTTTACACCAGTTACCGAAGCAGCCAAGAGTGAGGCCAGGCAAAAATTTTGCTTACCCAAAAATTATATATTTTATTTAGGAAATTTGGAACCAAGAAAAAATGTTGAAAGTTTGATTTTGGCTTTTGAGAAAGTTAAAACACCAGATATGCACTTGGTTATCGCCGGTAGTTTAGCCTGGAAGTATAATAATATAAAAAAAATTTGGGAAAATTCCGCTTTAAAAGATAAAATAAAGTTTTTAGGCTACGTGGCGGCCGAAGATAAGCCGGCTTTGTATGCTATGGCTAAAGTTTTTGTTTATCCCTCAATTTATGAAGGTTTCGGTTTGCCGCCGGTCGAGTCCATGGCTTGTGGCACGCCGGTTATTACCGGTTTTAATTCGTCATTAATTGAATCAGTGGCCGATGCCGGCTTATTAATTGATCAAAATAATATTAATGAAATCGCCCAATCCATTGATCTGGTTTTGAACGATGAAAAACTAAGAAACAATTTAAAAATTCGCAGCCAGGCGCATGCTCAAAAATTTCATTGGCTAGATAAGGCGCAAGAAATTTTAAACGTAAT
>JBAYMO010000038.1:0-3107 GCA_041663485.1 Candidatus Buchananbacteria bacterium
ATTGATATCGCCAAGGGTCTGATTGAAAGAGGTTTTCATCCGCCGACAGTTTATTTTCCGTCGATAGTAAAAGAAGCGATAATGGTTGAACCGACGGAAACCGAAAGTAAAGAGACGCTCGATGCGTTTATCGACACGATGATTGAATTGGCGAAACTTGCGAAAGATGAGCCGGAGAAATTGAAAACCGCACCGATTACAACGCCGGTTGGAAGATTGGACGAAACCGCGGCAGCGAAAAATGTTGATATAGCGGAAATATAAAAGAATACAGAACTTTGTGGAGTAATACTTGAAAAATAGATGGTTGATTGCGTTAAGCGCGGTTGGTATTCATATTTCCATCGGCTCAGTTTACGCATGGAGCGTAGCGGCCAAGCCGATAATGAGTATTTTTAATTGTAAATTGTCGGATGTTACGCTGACGTTTGCGATTGCAATTTTATTTCTTGGATTAAGCGCAGCGTTTTTTGGTCACTTTGTTGAAAAACATGGGCCAAGAAAAGCCGGCACACTGTCGGCTTGCTTTTTTGGAATAGGCGTTATCTGTGCAGGCATTGCCGTCAGGTTCGAATCGCTGTGGCTGTTGTATTTATCCTATGGAGTGCTCGGCGGAATCGGTCTCGGCACAGGATACATTACGCCGGTATCGACTTTGATAAAATGGTTCCCGGATAAAAGAGGAATGGCGACCGGCATAGCGATTATGGGGTTCGGCTTCGCGGCGTTTATCAGCAGCTTCGCAATGAAAAAACTCATGTCCATCGAATCAATCGGTGTTGAAGGTATGTTTTATGTTCTTGGCGTAATATATTTTGTTGTAATGTTCATCTCGGCACAATATTTAGCTCCGCCGCCACAAGGATGGATGCCTGCCGGTTTCAAGGCGAAATTAGATAACGGTACTAAAAAAATCAAAGCTGACCTTTCGCAGCTAACGGCAAATGAAGCCGTCAAGACCGCGCGGTTTTATTTTCTGTGGGTGATGCTGTTTATTAATATTTCCTGCGGCATAGCGATAATTTCGGTTGCCTCGCCGATGGGGCAGGAATTGGCGGGCTTGTCAGCAGCGGCAGCGGCAGGAATGGTCGCGATAATCGCGTTGTTCAACGGGCTTGGCAGAATCGGCTGGTCGAGCGTTTCAGACCATATCGGCAGACCAGTAACATGGACGTCTTTTTTTGTAATTCAGATTGTTTTATTTTTACTGCTGCCGAAAGTTTCGCAGCCGATGGTTTTTCAGATTTTTATATTTTTGATAATCACCTGCTACGGCGGAGGATTCGCCTCGATGCCGGCGTATATCAGCGACTTGTTCGGCACAAAACAGGTTTCCGCGATTCTCGGCTATATTTTGACGGCGTGGTCGGCGGCGGGCATCGTCGGGCCAATGCTGCTTGCATACGTGAGAGATAAAACGCAAAGTTATTCATCGACGTTGTACATTTTCAGCGGTTTATTTATAGCGGCATTGCTCATCTCAATTCTATTAACTATCAATATCTGCGAGATACGAGCTAAAAATCTTGAACCGGCGGTTTCTTTAGCGTAAACTGTTTACGCGATGAAAGACAAATTATCAATACTGCTGGTAAATCCGCCGATTTATGATTTCGCGGCTTACGACTTCTGGCTCAAGCCTTTGGGGATGCTAACGGCTGCGGGCAAAATCGCAAACGCAGACTTTCAGTTATTCGATTTTTTAGACCGTGTGCATTCTTTTTATTCAGGCAAACCGAAATTTAAAAATGACAAATGGGGACGCGGGAGTTTTTATTCAGAAATAATCACCAAGCCCGATGTTTTTAAAAATGTCCCTCGAAAATTTTGCCGATTCGGACTGCCGAAAGATTTTTTTATCGAATTTCTGAAAGAAAATGACCATTGCGATTATGTTTTCGTTCAAACCGTAATGACTTACTGGTATTTAGGCTATAAAGAAGTTATCGAAACTGTAAAAACTTATTGGCCTAAAGCGAAAATAGTTTTAGGTGGGCCTTATACAAAAATTTGTCCGGAACACGCAAAAAGTATTGGTGCGGATTTTATTGATGGAGAGGAAAACAACCCCGTCATGGTCCCCGCAAGAGGGATTGAAATGATGACGAGACTAAACGGGGTGTCATTGTGGAATCTTTATAAAAATCCGGAAACGGCAGCGATGAAGATAACGCAGGGGTGTCCTTTCAAATGTACTTACTGCACTGTACCTATTTTTAATAAAGGATTTACGGCCAGGCCTTACGAAGAAATAATCGAGGAATTCAATTTTATAATTTCGCTCGGCGTTAAAAATATCGCATTCTATGACGATGCGCTTTTATATAAAGCTGATGAAGTTATAAAACCTTTTCTACGGTATGTCATTAATAACAAAATTAAAATTAATTTTCACACACCGAATGCGCTTAACGCAAGATTCATAGATGCAGAACTTGCGGATTTACTTGTGAGGGCCGGCTTCAAGAGTTTTTATCTTGGTTTTGAAAGCAGAGCGGATGAATTTCAAAAACAGACCGGAGCGAAAATTTTTGATAATGAATTTTCCGACGCTGTGAAAAATCTTGTTGCGGCCGGTGCGGGGAAAAGCAGTATTACCGCTTATTTGATTCTGGGACATCCGAAATTTGAGATTCAAAATGTTGAAGACTCTATGAAATATGTTAACAGCCTGGGTGTTCGGTCGATGTTGGCGGATTTTTCACCTATTCCTATTGTGGCGGACAGCAAACTATGTGAGAAATATGTTGATATAAGCGAGCCTTTGATGCACAATAAGACCGTCTTTCCGATTATTGTATATGGGGCCGATAAAGTGAATCGAATAAAAGATATATGCCGAAGTTTAAATCATAAAGTCGAAGGTGCCTAATGAAACAAAGCAGAGAAATAAGTTTTGGAAAAAGAAGCGGATTGAAGGTTCATCCAGTGAGTATGGGAGGGATGCGTTTTCCGAAAGATGTTGATGAGGCTATTTCGCTTATCAGGCAGGCTATTGATTCAGGCATGATTTATATTGATACGAGCAGAGGTTATAGCGACAGCGAAACAAAACTTGCCAGGGCACTTAAAAACGGTTACAGAGAAAAAGTAATTCTTTCAACAAA
>JBAYMO010000039.1:0-2654 GCA_041663485.1 Candidatus Buchananbacteria bacterium
CCCCTACTAATGGAGAAGCAGAGGGAGAAGCTACTCCGGCCAACACGACACCCGCAGTACCCCGCGCAACCGACAGTGAAATTGCTGCTTTATTAGGTCACCCTGATCCCAACAGAAACTTGCCGGCATGGTGGAAAACTACCCCAGATAATGTGACGGAGGAGCAGAGACACAATATCGCCTTGTCTAATTATGAAAATTGCATCAAAAATGAATTTTTCTCGGATGGTATGAATACTGCGACAATCGCCAGGGCCGAGCAACTAGCCATTAATAAGGGAGTGATAACAACCGCCGATCTTGGCAACTTTGAGCTTGTTTACAAAACTAAACGAGGTATTCCAATAGATGTTACGGTCAACAAAACCCCTCTTAACCTTACCCCTTCTGATTATACCCAGTCCGAATTAGATATACTCAAAGAAACTGGCCCGATTTTTGTAAAATAAAACCATGGTAAAAAAAATAATCACCACAATTGTCATCATTTTATTCCTCATCGCGGTGGGTTTGATTAGCTATGTTTTTTATATTCAATACAAAGGCCAAATGACTTCGGTGGTTGAGACGCCCAAAAAACTATTGGGTAATTTCTTTCCGGTCGCAACTAGTAAAGTAGCCACGATTTCAGACAATCCAGTGGGAACAACTTCTAATTTGACCATCACCAACCAGTCATCTACCACCGTCATCATTGAAAATAATCAAATTAGCAATGATTTGTTATTAAATACCATTGCCAATATTTTTAGCTTTAAAAATGGCTCTTCCTCAACTGAATTTTTCTTCATCAGCAAGTCAAAAGGTAATCTTTATCAAATAACTTCCGACGGTAATAAACGCCTAACAAACACGACCATCCTCGGTATCAAAGAAGCAATTGTCGGCAAAGTTAAAAACAATAAATATTTAATTCTTCGAAATATCGAAAATAACCAGGTAATAAATTCTTTTGGTCTTATTCCCATTCCCACTTCCACTAATATGTATGGCGAAAATGAAATAAATTTACAAACCATCGATAGCTCCGCCTATGATTTTTCACCAAACCCGACCCAAGACGCCATATTTTATTTAACAATTCAAGGCGGTCTGGCGGTTGGTTATACCAACACCTTTGATTTCAAAAGTCCTAAAATTGTCTTGGATACGCCTTTTAGTGAGTGGGTAACTAGCTGGCCAGAAAAGGATACCATCGCAATGCAAACAAAACCATCAGCCAACGTTCCTGGCTATTTATATTTCTTTAGTCTTAAAAATTCCACTAATAAAAAAATTCTTGGTAATGTCAACGGGCTAACCACATTAATCAGCCCCGGTGCAAAAAAAATTCTTTATTCAAAGACAAGTGCCGGCCGGCTAGAGCTTTACCTTTACGATGTCGCAAAAGACACCGCTGAGAAACTAGGTATTAGCACCTTACCAGAGAAATGTGCCTGGATAAACCAAGATTATGCCTATTGCGCCGTGCCAAGAACTATCTCTATTGGCGCTTATCCTGATATTTGGTATCAAGGACAAATTGGTTTTACTGACGATTTGTGGCTAATAAATACTAAAGACAGAAGCGCCAGGATGGTTATGCCGATAAAAGGGGATTATGATCTTATTAATTTAACAACGACAACTAATGGCAACACGGTCTACGCTATTAATAAAAAAGATAATTCTTTCCAGCCATTTAATCTTCCAATCGCCATTTAAAAAGCTTCTTTAACCAAAAACCCCTTATTGTTCGATATCCAATCTCGAACAATAAGGGGTTTTTGGTTAATTTAATTAGTGACCAGTCAAACTTCTTTTTTATTCTTTATATTTCTTCGAATAAATACTTCAAAAATAGTTGCAAAAATATTACTTGTTACCCAATAAATAGAAATTGCCGCCGGTAAACCAATCGAGATGAAAATAATCATTAACGGCATAATATAACGCATCTGAATATCCATACTCCTGGCTAAATCATCTTTAAAAGACTTACTTTTATCATCCGGATTTTTCTTTGTGGGTTTTGGTAAAGCAAATTGCATCTGGATATATTGAGTTAAACCAGTCAAAATCGCCAAAAAATAGTTTTTGTTGGCGGTAATATCAATAAAGCCCAAAAAATACTGATTGACACCGCTAGGTACGGGAATAAATGAGTAAATTAGGTCTTTATGAACGACAAAACTGTCTCTAAATACATAAAATAGGGAAAGAATTATCGGCAATTGAATCAATAAGACCAGAAAGGTCACAAATGGGTTAATCTTATACTTCTTATACAGTTCCATCGTCTGGCGAGATTGTTCAACATTATCTTTGGGATATTTTACTTTGATGGCTGCAAGTTCTGGTTCGATCTCCTTCATCTTCATTTGCATTCGAATCGACTTAACATAAAGAGGAAGAATAATAAGTCGAACAAGAATTGTTAGGATAATAATTGCTAAACCAATATCACCCCCAGGCACCAGATCAATAATACCAATTAGGCAGTTATAGAGAGGATTAAATAAAATTATTTTAAATATTTGCATTTAATAGAAACTTATTCTTTTTTAGTAAAAATGAAACTTCTTGTTCTAATTCTTTAAATTTCAAGTCTAAAACCGTTTTTTGAACAACAAAAATAAAAAAATAGCCATCTTTAATTTCTTTTAGATTTTTAG